>JAUUVE010000113.1 GCA_030589715.1 Desulfobacteraceae bacterium
AAGCGGTTTAACCGAGTCGTTTGAGGGCCAGATGAAAAACGAGAGCCGCTCCATTGCTGAAATAGCCCGCACCGCAGACGGTCGTGAAGGTATCAGCGCCTTCCTCGTAAAACGTGCACCGGATTTCAAAGGGCAATGATTTTTAGGTGAGAGTCCCTATTTATGGGAGGAAGCATAGGAAAACATCCCTTGTGAATCAATGAAAACGGAGCCACAACATATAAAGAAACTGCTCATTCCAGCTGGCAGAACAGCTCGTGGAGGAGGGATACGCCGACTATATCTCCATGAGCAGGCCCTTCATCCGTGAGCCTCATCTGATCAAGCGCTGGGAGTCTGGTGACCTTCAAAGGGCTACATGTATCTCCGACAACCAGTGTTTCGGCCCGATCACTGCCGGAGAAGGTATATACTGCGTGGTGGAGAAAAGGCAGAAAGGTAAGGGATAGGCATGGGGTGGGGGGCTTATCATGCCATTATCATTGATTTTTTTGGATTGACACGGCAGAGGTGTTCACATAAGGTGGGCTTTCTGTTTGAGGGTTGGCATATATATAAACTTTTTCGGGATACGAAAGTAAAGGCGCCATTGGGCGTAACTAAAAGGGCACATTATGGAGTGCAAATTTTGGGGAACGAGGGGTTCTATTGCGGTTCCCGGAAAGGATACTACGGTCTACGGGGGGAACACCACCTGTCTTGAAATTACCCTTGAAAGCGGCAGGAAGGTGATAATTGACGCCGGAACAGGCATCAGGGCCTTGGGTGAGCATCTGCTTGCCCAAGAGAAAAGGGTGGATATACTCCTCCTCCTTACCCATATTCATTGGGACCATGTCTTAGGGGTCCTCTTCTTCCGCCCGATCTTTGAGCCCGCCTCCAAGATATCCATCGATGGCTTTCCCACCTGCATGAGAGGTCTGACGTCCATCTTTGCCACCAAGAGGGGGGACGGCTTCTTCCCTGTCAAGTTTGAGGACCTAAAGGCTCAGATCCAGTACCTGGACACCTTGAGGCATGGGCCCATGGATGTTGACGGTGTAATCATTGACACCGTTCCACTCCACCATCCCCAGGGGGGATATGGGTTCCGTTTTCGAGAAGGGAAAAAGAGCCTTGTCTTTATCACAGACAATGAACTTACCGAAGATGTGTGGAAAGGCAGACACCCTGATGATTATGTGGAGTTCTGCAAGGATGTCGATATCCTGATCCACGACGCCCAGTTTACGCCGGAGGAGGTCGGTGAACGCCGGGGATGGGGGCATTCGGATTATGGGGCCGCCCTGGAGCTGGCCCAAAAGGCCTACGTGAAGAGACTGATCCTTTTTCACCATGATCCTTCCCGTACTGACCAGAAATTGGCCTCGATAGAAGCAAAATGCAGAGATCTCGCCGCAGGAAATAACTCCCAAATCGAGGTTGTGGCCGCCAGGGAAGGCACTCAGTTTCCCCTTTGATTTTCCTTCGGTTGACAAATCCATGGACCTCCGCCATCTCAACTGATCTCAAATGAGTGCATCTTCCCCAAAAGAATTGGTGCTTGTCCTTGGAGGGGCAAGGAGCGGCAAAAGCTCCTGGGCCTTACGCCATATCGAAGAACGCTACGACTCTTACCTGTTCCTCGCAACCGCTGAAATTTCGGATGAAGAAATGGCCGAACGTATAAGATTACATAAAGAATCTCGCGGACCGAAATGGGAACTCCTGGAAGAGCCCATCAGGGTTTCCGAGGCCTTGAAGACAAAATGTGGAAATGTGGATGCCGTGCTTATTGACTGCGTCACTGTGTGGATGAGCAATGTGCTCTTGAAAATGGGGGCGGAGAAGGCCCCCGAATTTCAAGATCGTCTCTTAAAGACACTATCTCAGAGGAAGCAGGCGATCACCATTGTCTCAAATGAGGTGGGCACAGGAATCGTGCCCGAGCATGCCCTGGGGAGACAATTCCGGGACTTGGCAGGGATGCTCAACCAGAAACTGGCGGCCTTGGCTGACAGGGTGGTCTATACCGTGGCAGGTATCCCCATGTATCTTAAGTAAAGTCCATTCTGGAGGTTTTCGGCTTATTTTCTGGGAGAAGGGAGATGAAGTACAAAATTTTTTTCATAGTTCCACTGATTCTGCTCCTTGCAGCGCATGGTATGGGAGCAGACAGAGTTGTCTCTCTTGCCACTACGGAGTGGGAACCGTATGTTGGAGAAAACATGGAGAACTATGGTTTTACCTCTGAAATCATAGCCGAGGCATTTAGGAGGGTCGGGTATGAGGTAGAATATAATTTCAAACCCCCGAAAAGGGTCATGGCAGATGTGGAATCGGGTGAGTATGATGCTGGCTATCCTGCATATTATTCAGATGAGAGGGCAAGAAGGTTTGATTACTCCAACCCGTTTGCCGAGGGACCTTTAGGCTTTTATAAGAGAAAAGACAGAAACATCTCCTACAGGACATTACGGGACCTGACGCCTTACAAAATCGGTGTATGCCTCGGCTTTGCTTACCCCAAAGAGTTTGAGACAGCGGACTACCTGAAGAAGGAAGTGGCCAGAGACGAGAAGGCCAACCTCAGAAAGCTGGCCAAGAGACGCATCGACCTTTTCATCACCGATAAACTTGCTGCCAAGGCCGCTATCAATCAGTTCGTGCCGGAAGGAAAGGCTGTTCTGGAGTTTATGGAACCGCCCCTTGAAGTGCGCAAGCTATACCTGATATTTGGGAAAAGGAGGGGCAACAGGCAGACACTGAAGGACTTCAATACCGGCCTCAAAATGATCATTAAAGATGGAACGGTGAAAAGGATTATGAAGAAGCACGGCCTCGAGTAGCAGGGAAGGGGGGCAATTAATAAACCAGGATCAGCAGCTCAATTTGAACGGAAAAAGTGCCGGAAAAATAGGACGGGGTAAGTCACACCCCCGCCACTCGGGGGTGACACTCATTTAGAGTGTATAAACACCTCAAAGATTGTGATCACAATGATTCTATTCTGGGCTAAGGATAGAGGCCAAAGGTGCTCTCAATAGAGAAACAACGGAGGGAATCATGAGCAGAGAATATGGGAGAGTATCGATCGTCAATCTAGTAGACCTAAGTTCCAGGACCCTGGAGATTGAACCGGGGATACTGAAAAAATTTATCGGCGGGGCAGGGCTGGCAGCCCACCTTTACAGTGAATTCGTCAAAGAGGATGTCCCTCCTTTAGATCCTGCGAGTCCGTTTATCATTATGACCGGCCCCTTTACCGGAACTTCTATCATGCTTTCCGGAAGGCACGGGGTCGCTGGTAGATCCCCCCTTACGGGTTTCTGGGGGGAGGCCTCAGTGGGCGGAAACTGGGGCCGCGGACTCAGGCGGGCCGGGTACGACGGGTTGGTTGTCCTCGGGAAGGCTGAAAAGCCGGTTTATCTGTCCATCAATGACGGTAAGCTCGAATTCAAAGATGCGAGCCATCTCTGGGGAAAGGACTGCTTTGAAACCGACCGACTACTCAAAAATGAATGGGGCGATAAGATTCAGGTCTGCACCATCGGGCCGGCTGGGGAAAAAATGGTCCGGTTTGCTGGGGTCTTCACGGATGGCGTCCACGCCAGGGCCGCTGGCCGGTGTGGACTTGGGGCCTTGATGGGTTCGAAAAACATGAAGGCGATCGTAGTCCAAGGACAAGGTGAGATTCCTGTTGGCAATCCCGATGCGCTGAAGGAAAGCGTGAAGGAACTTTTGCCAACCCTAACGGGCAAACTAAAGGGGTTGAGTAGTTTTGGGACGCCTGGATTGATTGTTCCTTGCGAGGCTATTGGAGATCTTCCTGTCCAGAACTGGAAGCGGGGAAAGTGGACCGAAGGGGCAAAAAAAATCAGCGGTCAGGAGTTAAGTGAGCGGTACCTGAAAAAACAGTTTTTTTGTTTTGGCTGCCCGGTCGGATGCGGGCGGACGGTGGGAGGTATGATCGATCCGACCCTCGAAGAGACAGGGGGGCCGGAATACGAAACCCTTGCTATGCTGGGGTCCAATTGCCTTATCGAGGATTTGTCGGGTATTTTGAGGCTAAACGAGCTCGTGAACCGACTAGGGTTGGACAGTATAGAAACCGGGGCTGTTGTCGCTTTCAGCATGGAGCTGTTTGAAAAGGGTCTAATCGGTCCACAAGAGCTGGGGTCTCTAGACCTTCGTTGGGGAAATGCCCGGGCGGCCGAGGGCCTGATACGGATGATAGCAGACCGGGAAGGTTTTGGAGATCTCCTGGCGGAAGGTCTTAAGGTTGCGGCGGAGAGAATTGGCGGTATGGCTCCGGAATATGCCATCCAGACGAACAACATGGCATTGCCGGCCCACGATCCGAGGGCCTATGCCAGTTTGGCCCTGACATATCCGACTTCGAACCGTGGGCCCTGTCACTGCAGCGGTTTTACCTTCTGGTTCGAAAGGGCGTCGATTTTCCCTGAAATCGGCATCGATAAAGTGCTTGACCGGTTTGAGTCCGAAGGAAAAGCCGAGATGGTGATAAAGGTCCAAGACGTGATGAGTTTGTGGGAGAACCTGGCCCTCTGCAAATTTTCGGTTTTGGGCGGGGTGCAGCTTCAGGATATCGGCAAATGGCTGAAGAGCATCACCGGCTGGGACCTCTCTCTGGAGGATCTTATCGAGATTGGGGAAAGGAGCTTTACGCTGAAGCGCAAATTGAACGTAGGCTGGGGCATTAGCAGGAAGAATGATAGCCTGCCCCTCCGGGTCCTGACCCATCGGGTGAGCGACGGTGGAGCAGGCGACCACCTACCTCCATTCAACATCATGCTTGCCGATTACTATGAGAGACGGGGATGGAGCAAGGAGGGGATCCCCGAACAGGAAACCCTCAACCGCCTCGGTATTTAAGTAACCGTTCACGTTTTCACAAGTTCAGAGGTTCCCCGCATTGGGCGGGATCTTCGACAGGGTTTACAAAAATCTGAACAGTCGATTTGTAAGTTCTGAGCGGTCTTGCACCGAAGCCCAAGCTTCGTTTGAATTATTGAACTCCATTTTTGGATACCCCGTCAGTTTGCTGCGGGGTAGTTCACCCCGATGTTGCATTAGAATTCACCCAAATCCCCTAAATATGCTATCATACAAGCCTGAAAATTGACAATTGATGCGATTATCGGACTTCTCAGAATGTGAATTCGTCGGGGATCATCAAGTTAGCAGTTTCATACTGCAATAACAGCTCGTTTTTTGAGAACCGCCAAGATCTTATGCAACATCGGGGTTCATTATGAAATGAAAATAGAAATTGAGTTTATTGGCTTTCCTGTGATCTACGATATTTTCCCTGAGGGGCGTCATCCGCATTTATTCTCTGGGGAAACCATCACCCAACTGGTCGAAGACCTCATAAAGACAAATGAGCAAAGGGTCAGAGAGGCTCTCCTAGATGAGAGAACAAAAGAATTTGATCACACAATCCAAGTGATGATCAACCGAGACTTCATCGATAGGGATCAGTTCAGAGACAAGAAAGTCAGGGAGGGGGATCACGTCACTTTTCTAAGATTACTGGCCGGGGGATAAGGGTAATTTTTTGCCTTGATTCGGATCACGCCTGACCCTTGTAAGGTAAACCATCGCCAGGGGTTCAGTGGAAACAGAAGCGTGAAAAGCTTACTTCTTTGATCAATTTTTTAGGGAGGAGAAAAATGAGACAGGGTAGAGCAGATCTGGAACTGATGCAAGGTGCCATAGACCTACATATTCACTCGGCTCCAAGCCTTTTCCCAAGGCTGGTCGATCACGTTGAGGCGGCCGAAGGGGCAAGGAAATATGGTATGCGTGCCGTTGTCCTGAAGGAACACCACGGCTATACGGCCGATCGCATGTATTTTGTGCGCAAACTGATCAATGGCATCGAGGTCTACGGCGGAGTCGTCCTTAATAATGCAGTCGGCGGCATTAACCCGTTTGCCGTAGACGCTGCCATCAAATTGGGGCCAAAATCGTCTGGTTCCCAACCTTGTCGGCCAAGAACCATTTGGACCAAATGGGTGCCCCGGAGTTCGGCAAGTCTATGCAACAAAAATCAAAGCATAAACTAAAGGAAAAGCCCATTACGGTCTTTGACGAAAAAGGGAAGCTAATTCCCGAGGTCTATGAGGTCATCGATTTGGTAGCTGATGCCGATATCATGCTGGCTACAGGGCATCTGTGCATTCCCGAAGCAAGGGCGGTCATCAAAGCTGCCAAGGACCGGGGCGTCAAACGACTTTACGTTAATCACCCCGAGTACATCATCAACGGCACAATAGAAGAGCAGAAAGAACTGGCCGACATGGGGGCCTTTATCGAGCATCTGGCCATCTTTATGTACCCCATGTGGCCCACCAAGGCCGGGATTGACGGAATAGTAGAGATGATCAAAGCGGTCGGTCCCGAACGGACCATTCTAGCAAGCGATCTGGGACAGATTCACAACCCGGCGCCTGCCGATGGTCTGCGGATGTTCCTGCAAGTCTTGCTTGATAAGGGTATTCCTCAAAATCATTTGGAGATGATGGTTAAGGATAATCCAAAGTTTATGCTCAGCCTGTCCTGACGTTTGGTTGGGACAAATTATGCGGGGAAAGGTAAGTTCTCAATAAGTTCGGGCACCGTGGGGTTCAGCTGTTTCTCTCCGGCGCTCTCTAAACCATTCGTCGTAGCGTGGCTGATATTTGGGG
>JAUUVE010000311.1 GCA_030589715.1 Desulfobacteraceae bacterium
CAGTTCGGAGAGGGCGTAGGCCCTACCCTCTCCTCAAAATCTTTTGAAAAGATCAGTTCAACCGCGTCGGAATGGTCCAGTATCCATTTCATTTCACGTGCCGCAAGCCGGACATTTATGGGAACCACGCCCCCCATCTTTAATATCCCAAAAAAGGCGATCATCTGTTCGTTGCAGTTTAGGCAGTTACCAATTGAATCTTGTGAGAAAAACACAAGAAATTTTTTGCAGTTGCCGGAAAGCCAGTGGTAGAAAGAGTTTCCGAAGAATGAATGGTCATTCAACTTTTTGAAACCCTCTGTGACGTTGTATCTTTTGCTTTCAGCTTTGAGCTTTCAGCTTTGAGCTCTTCCGGTTTATCCGGGTTAGGTTGAGGGTTATGCTCATCTTGTTTCGGTTCATGGCACTGAAGACGTGGGGGTTAATCCGCCGCATACAGTCCCCGCGAACAGGTTCCTCCACCTTCAGGACGCGGGCCCCCAGATCTGCCAGGAGTTGACTGCACTGCGCCCCTGGAAGGAGACGTGAGAGGTCCAGGACCCGGATATGTTCCGGCAATCCCTTCATGCCGTCCCTATTCCATCCCCAGGACCCTCTTGGCGTTTTCCAGCATCACCTTCTCCCGGACCTGGGGCTTTAGATCCAGCTGCTCAAAGTCCCGAAGCCATCGATCCGGCTTGATGAATGGATAATCCGTCCCAAAGAGTGTCTTGTTTTGAAGGCGGCTGTTGACGTCCCGCGTGAGCTGTGGGGGGAAATACTTGGGCGACCAACCAGAGAGATCCACATAGACATTTGCCTTGTGTATGGCCATGGCAATGGAGACGTCGGTCCAGGGCCAAGCCGGATGGGCGCAGATGATGGTGAGCTCGGGAAAATCTGCTGCCACATCGTCGATGGGCAACGGGTCTATATATTTGAGCTTGATGCCCAGACCTCCTGGCATCCCTGCCCCAAGACCCGTGTTCCCACAATGGAACAGTACGGGGATCTTGAGCTCAACGCACTTCTCCCACAGGGGATAGAAGCGACGGTCATTGGGAAAAAAGGCCTGTGCGGCCTGTTGAAATTTCGCCCCCCGGAGCCCCAATTCCTTTATTGCCCGCTCCAGTTCCTCAATGGCGGCCTTTCCCTTCCAGGGATCAACCCCTGCAAAACCGATAAATGTATCCGGAAAGCGCCGGACCATATCAGCCACATATTCATGAGAGATCGGTTTGATTCCGGAGACGGTCTCATCATCCGTGGGCAAGAGGACTCCCATGATATCGAGGTCCTGATAGACCTTTGCCATCTCCTCCTCGGTCAGGACCTCTAGAGTTGTCTTAAAATAGGTCTCCAGTGCATCCCCGTAATATCCCAATTTGAGTCGCCCTTCGGCCGTAGAGAAATGGACGTGAATATCAATGGCCTTCATATTTCCCCCTCCTTTTAAAGAAATCAGAGCTTTCCCGGGAACTTCCGCTCCGGGTCAAAGATCCTTAATGAGCATTAGCTCCTCTACGGATGGGGGATTGACCCAGACTAGCTCCCTGGCCACCTGAAGTTCCCATCCGCACTGCTCCTTTATATATCGAACTGTCTCATCCTCACCCCGGCACCCGGGGTTTGGAAAGAGCCCCGTTAGTACAAGCTCTTTGCCCTCTTCATGCTTTTCAAAGACACCCATGGTGGATATGAGGGTGGTGACCCTTTTTCCCGGACTTGTAATATAGGGCACCTCTGTTACAAAGGTGCCGGGACGCTGGATGGCCGTCACCACCGCCTCTTGTGCTGAGCTTGAGATGTCATTTGCCCCTCCGGATCCCACCATGTAGATCCCCTTTTCAGGGACCTTGGTGCTGTTTATGTTCCCGAAGCGATCGATCTGACCCGTCCCCAGGGACCCGATGCAGCTGTTTCGGCCCCCGCCTGCAAATATCCCCATCACGTGGTGGAGATCCGTAAGCATCTTGCAGGAGGGAAAATTGCGGGTATTAAAGGTCGTGGGATCTCCTGGTCTTGGGGCGTAACCGAACATTCCCGCCTCCGCCATGATGTCCAGATCAATACCCTCCTCCCTAAGTTGATAATAGGCCATCCAACCCGCCAGGTTTGCCATCCCGGCCCCGCAGAGGATATTTTGATATTTGTACTCCCTCACCTTCTCCTGTAGTCTCCTTGAGGCCACCACTATGGCCATCTCGGCGGGGGTGTATTCCTCACTCTCTGAGAGACAGCTCCTTAGGTCCCAAAACCCCACTTCCCATGAATCATCCTGGATCTTTCCCTCCTTTTGCTTCACCATATGTTCCAGGACCGCTCGATTGCAGTTGGCCGTCCCCGTGAGGCCGACTCCCAGGACACGATCCCGATCCTCATAGGTCTGATCCAAGAAGAGCTTCCCCTGATCCCCTCCCCCCGCATTGTTGACAAGCATGGATGCCCCCGAAGCGAGCCAGGAGCTCTCTCACCATACGAACCACATGCAGGGCAGTCCTCCCAACCATGATCAAGCAGAACTCTGGCCGCATCGTCAATGTCGCGTCAGTGGCCGGCTTTATGGGCCTAAACGACGGTCAGGCCCATTATTCTGCTGCAAAGGCCGGAATCATGGCCTTTACACGCTGCCTCTCTCTGGAAGTAGCACCCCACCGTATCACCGCAAACACCATTGCCCCCGGCTTTATATACAATGAGTTCCTTGCCCGCATTTACCCTGAAGAGGAGATAAGGCGGATGAACGAAGATATCCCTTACCCCAGGAAGGGAACGCCGGAAGATATTGCTAATATCGCCCTGTTTCTATGCTCTCAAGAAGGGGAGTACGTAACGGGCCAGACCATCTGTGCAACGGGTGGTAGCTTTATGCGCTGATGCCCCACCTCTGCCAATGGAATCCCATATTCTTCCACCAGTCCGGATACCCGTATCAGAAGCAATCCCTACCATCCGATGGAAAAGCACCAGCTTTTCCAGTCCATCTCCCATGAGGTTAGGCCAAATACCCTGAATATAGATAAGTCCCCTTTTGCGAAACGAGGCACCCGTCTTTATCTAACTTAACCAAGCAGCACAAAACCATATCGATTTTGAATACCATTTTGATCTTGAAGGACATCGCATGGCAGTCCTAGGTTCCTTGCTGTTTTATATACGTCGATGCCAAAGCTTTGATCGCAAGGCCTTACCTTATCTGGTGTAGGGCAAGGATGTCCTTGCTCAGCGGCACAAGACTTACAGAGATTACAGGTTCGAATCGCAAAAGCGAAATAATAACCATCAAGAAAGGCCCTTCTCTCGATTTCAAGAACTGCCGTACTCAATTCCCTCGCATCATGTGAGTGGACTAATAGAATATCACTATATCTTTTCACCATTTCAACACGCTCTTGATAGGTCGTATCCCTGGTATGGCATCTCATGCTGTTCTGAAAAAAATCCTCACAGCCCCATCGACATTTCAGAATAGCCCTAATATCGAAAAAAACGTCCTTCGGTGAAATGAGCATTGCATCGACCATCTTGAGTGATTTTGCCAAATCAACGTATTTTTCCAATTTCGACATCTTTCCCTTTCCTTTTGATCCTTGGGCCTTAACCGGCTGGCAATGAGCACCAGCGAAATTGCCAGTCCGAATTCAAGATATCGTTGGGGTAATGATACTATTTCTGTGCCTTTCGTCAATCAGTAAAGAATCCACGCCCTCTGAGCCGTAGG
>JAUUVE010000022.1 GCA_030589715.1 Desulfobacteraceae bacterium
ATGTGGACTTCGGCGGACTTGTCCCCAACATTACTTACACCAAGACCGATCATGGTGCCTCCTGGATAGCGAGGATTGTGAAGATCAACGAAGATCAGACCTTTGTTCCACTCACCAACTTCTGGGCACCAGGGAAAGAGAAAGTCAAAATCATAAGATGAAGGCCTTTCGCGGGGAACCAAGTATCTTCAGCTCCGCCCCGCCCGAGGAGAGGCGGGCGGAGCTGGAGGTGAAGGGCCTTACACTGAAATTCGGTGGTATCACGGCCCTCAATGAAATCGACCTTTCGGTGCGTACTGGAGAGCTGGTTGCAATAATCGGTCCCAATGGTGCCGGCAAGACCAGCCTCCTAAATTGTATCACCGGTTATTACAAGGCCCAAGAGGGCCAGATTTTTTTTAACGGAAAAGATATTACCCCCCTTCATACCCATCACCTAACCAAGCTTGGAATCGGCAGGACCTATCAGAACATAGAGCTTTTTCCTGGTATGACGGTACTGTCCAACATGTTACTGGCCCGTCATGTTCACTGTAATTACAGTGTTGGGCTGGCATCGCTTTTCTCTAGGTCTGTCAGGAGAGAAGAAGTCCGTCACCGGGAGGTCCTGGAAGAGCTGATCGATTTCCTCGAAATGCAATCGATCAGGAAGAAGTTTGTAGGGTCTTTACCCTATGGTATGCGAAAGCGAGTCGAGCTGGGCCGTGCCTTGGCACTGGAACCAAGGCTTCTTATCCTGGATGAGCCCTTTGCAGGGATGACGCTTGAAGAAAAGGAGGATATGGTCAGGTTCCTGATAGAGTTAAATGAGGCATGGAACCAGACCATGATTTTGGTAGAACATGACATGTCGGTAGTGATGAGTATCTCCCAGAGGGTCATGGTGCTCGATTTCGGGGTTAAACTGGCTGAGGGATCTCCCGATTTTGTCCAGAATCACCCCAAAGTGATCAAGGCCTATCTTGGAGATACATCTACAATTGAATAAATACCTTGCAGCCATTCACGGGTCATTATCTTACTGGTGTTTTATCCGGGGTTGAGAGGCACTTCTCAAATAAGAATAACAAATAACGAACAACAAACAAGGCCTCCTCTATGAGGCGTAGGCTTCACTCTCCCGGAGAGAGTAAGCTCACCCGAAAGTTCAGGGGTTGAGCAGGTGATCAGAAGATGAGCAAGACCAATCTCAAAATTGACCGTATAGACGAAGGCACCCTATCATCTCTGGTCGAGTATACCTTCCCTCAGATACTCTCGAGACAGGCCGAGCGATTGGGACCTGATATGATCGCCATCCGGGAAAAGGCTTACGGAATATGGCAGACCTATGACTGGCAGGAGTATCTCCGTTATACAAAGCTTGCGGCCCTGGGCCTCCTCTCGCTCGGCCTTAAGAGGGGGGAAAACGTGGGGCTTATTCTCGACAATCACCCTGAATGGCTCTTCAGTGAGCTGGGCGCCCAGTCCTTGGGTGCGGTCACAGTCCCTCTATTTACCTCGGCAGTGGCAAAAGAGCAGGTCAATGGGCTCAATCGTGTTGAGGCAGCATATGTCTTTGCACAGGACCAGGAGCAGGTGGACAAGCTCCTCGCCCATAAGGATGAGGTGGACCACGTGCGGCACCTCATATATATTGATCCAACTGGCATGAGGAGCTACGTAGATAATCCGTGGTTGATAAGCTTTAGCCAACTCCTGGAACTGGGGGAGGAACTGGATAGGGAGGAGCCGGAACTCTTTCAGAAGGAGCTCTGGGAAGGGGGGCCGAATGATGTTGCCCTTATGCTAATGACCTCCGGTACCACGGGGGAGCCTAAACTGGTGATGCTGAGTTACGAAAACTTTACAGAGATGTCTCGAAAGTGGCTGGAAACCGCTCCCATCGGCATCGGAGACAACTGGATTTCCATTACCCCAACGGCATGGATCGTGGACCAGCTATGGGGGGTGGGGATTACACTATCGGGCGGTGTGTCCATGAACTTTCCCGAAACCTCTGAAACCGCTGTGGAGGATTTCAGGGAAATAGGACCCACAGTCATTGTGTCCTCCTCCAGGTTCTGGGAGGATCTGGCTTCCAAGATCAGGGTCAAGATCAATGATTCCGGGTTTGTCAAGCGGGCACTTTACAATGTGTCTCAGAAGATAGGGGGGAGGTTTGTGGACCTGGAATCGGAGAAAAAGCCGATTCCCATTCAACTGAAATTCCTAAGATGGATTGCCAATGGGGTCATCTCGCGGCCCCTGCTTGATCGAGTGGGGTGCCTCGGCTTTCTCGGGGCCTATACCGGAGGACATCCCATCAGCCCGGACGTGATTCGCTTTTTCAGGGCCAACGGCCTGAACCTGATGCAGTGCTATGGGCTCACAGAGGCGGGCGGAATCTTTCAGGTACAGCCTGATAATGAGGCAAAACCTGAGACAGTGGGAAGGGCCCTCCCAAGGACAGAGGTTAAGATCACGGAAGATCAAGAGGTACTGGTCTCCAGCAAGTCAAACTTTGTTGGTTATTATCAGAACCCTGAGGCCACGGCTGCGGCCCTGGAGGATGGCTGGTTTTATACCGGGGACGCGGGATATTTCGATGATGACGGGCACCTCCTTATTATCGGGCGTAAGGAAGATATTATGAGAACAAAGGAAGGGGAGGCCTTCTCGCCCGACTTCGTTGAAACGAGGCTAAAATTCAGTCCCTACGTACAAGAATCTGTGATTTGGGGGGAGGGACGGCCTTACCTCACCGGCTTTATCAACATCGACTACGGCAACGTGGGTAGTTGGGCAGAAGAGCGAAAGATCCCTTATACCACCTATACCGACCTTTCCCAACAGCCGGCCGTTGAGGAGATGATTAGAGAGGAAGTCCGTGAAGTAAACACCCAATTGCCAAAGCCCATGCAGCTCGTAAAGTTCATCTTGCTTTACAAATTGCTGGACGCGGATGACGAGGAGCTTACAAGAACAGGCAAGGTGAGGAGAAAATTTGTCTTTAAACAGTATAAAGATCTGATCGACGTCATGTATTCCGGCAAGAAAGAGTTGGCAGTGAAGGGTCAGGTACGGTACCGGGATGGGCACATAGGGACAATTGAAACAACAGTCAAGATCATAGACGTCTAGCAGGGAGGCTGGTCTAGCAATGGAATTCTTCCTTCAACTTCTAGTAAATGGGCTATCGCTGGGATTTCTCTATGCGCTATCCGCCTTGGGGTTTGTGATGATCTTCAAGTCGAGCAGTGTCTTGAACCTGGCACATGGAGAGCTCCTGGCCATTGGCGCCTTCATGTTCCTGGCCCTCTCTGCGTGGGCCAATTTGCCCATAGTGCTTGCCTTTGCATTGACGCTGGCGGGAACCTTCGCCCTGGGCTTTGTGGTTGAACGCCTCTTCCTGCGTCCCTTGATCGGAGAAAGTCTGATTGAGGTGATTATGCTGACCCTCGGGCTTGGTATTATGTTTAAGGGATTGTTGTTGTTCATCTTTGGTGGGGATATCCATGATTATCCTAAGTTCTTGCCAGAGGGTCTCTCATTGCAGCTGGGGGCCATCCAAATCCCCTCGGTAAATGTAGCATCATTTATAATAGGGATTGTTTTTGTCATCCTTTTTGGCTTTTTTTTCAAATACTCATCTCAGGGCATCTATATGAGATCTGTCGCCGACAACCAGCCGGCTGCCCTTTCTTTGGGTGTTCACGTAAGAAGGGTCTTTGCCCTTTCTTGGGCCATTGCGTTTATTGTGGCGGCAATGAGCGGGATAATCCTGGGTATTATTAATGGTATTAATGTTCATGAATTGAGCGCCATTGGCCTAAAAGTTTTCCCTGTGGTCATTCTGGGGGGGCTTGATAGTATTGGTGGGGCCATTTTGGGCGGTGTCATTATCGGTTTGCTGGAGACCTTTACAGGTGGATATATCTCCACCTCTTTGAGGGAGGTTATCCCTTATATTGTGCTTATCCTTATTCTGATGGTAAGGCCCTATGGCCTTTTTGGCCTGGTGGAGATAGAGCGAGTTTAGTGGATTGCGGAATGCGGAATTCGGAATTTGGAGAAGTGAGGCAACGAGTGACAGTTCAATGATAATAATAACTCAGTTGAAATAACCTCTGAAAAGAGGAAACTACCCCCGGAGAACAGGTCTTAGGAAAATGCCCAAGTTTCAATTTCACCCCTGCGGAAACTTCAAAGAATCATACTTTAAAGAGCTGACCATCTTTGAAACGGACTTTGGCAGGCTCTGGCTTCTTATCGGACTTGCGCTGCTTTTTGGTATTATCCCCTTTGTGAGTGGTCCTTATACCCTTTATATACTAAATACCGTCGGGATTTATGCCATCTCGGCCATAGGACTCAACCTGCTGATTGGCTATACCGGCCAGATTTCCCTTGGTCATGGTGCCTTTTTCGGTGTAGGGGCGTATGCAGCAGCCATCTTGGCCACCAAGGCAGGCTTCCCTTTCTGGGCAGCAGTGCCTGCCGGTGGCATCATGACAGCGGTAGTTGGGATAGTCTTTGGCCTCCCCTCTGCCCGTCTAAAACATCTTTATCTCCTTATTGCCACCCTGGCAGGTCAGTTTATCATCGAATATGTACTTGTACAATGGGATAGCCTTACAGGAGGCGCGGAGGGGATCGTAGTCACCAATACAAGTCTGTTTGGTCTGGACCTGGGGAATGACCGGACCTTTTTTTACGTAATTTTTGTGTGTTTTGTAGGGTTGACCTGGATGGCCGTGAACCTGATTCGCACACGATACGGGCGTGCCTTTATTGCCATCCGGGACAATGACAAGGCGGCTGAAGGGATGGGAATCCCCATCTTTCCATATAAGTTACTCGCCTTTGCCATAAGCTCCTTTTATGCAGGGTTTGCAGGTGCGCTATACGCCTATTACACCATGAGTATAACCCCAGAGCCCTTTAACCTGTGGTTATCCATTGAGTTTATCGCTATGATTATCATCGGGGGCCTGGGAAGTATCCCCGGTGCTGTCTTCGGCGCTGTCTTCATTGTGGGCTTGAGTGAAATACTGAGCCACGTCACAGAGTATCTGATGAACGTTGGTGTATCTACCAGTGTGGCGATTACCATCGCCCCTCTGCGCGAGTTCGTTTACGGTCTGTCGATCATACTATTTATCATTTTTGAACCAAAGGGCCTTGCAGAGGTATGGCGCATTATCCGGTCCAGTTTCAGGCTGTGGCCCTTTTCTTACTAGTAGCTAAAGGAGTGTTGGAGAAAAGATCGGCGTTATGGAAGATCATATCAGTCTGCTGATTAACAACATCAGTGTGGTCTATTCTGATGTTATTCAGGTCTTAAAGGGCGTGTCACTCGCCATTAAGAAAGGGCAGGTTGTCTCCCTCCTTGGCAGCAACGGTGCCGGGAAGAGCACCACCCTCAAGGCGATTTCTGGCCTGCTAAAGCCCGAGAATGGGAAGGTCACCGAGGGCTTCATTGAATATGATGGGGTACCCGTCCAAAACTCTTCCCCGGAGGAGATTACCCGCAAGGGGATCATTCAGGTGCTTGAGGGAAGGCAGGAATTCAAGTATTTGACTGTTGAAGAAAATCTAAGGGTTGGTACTGCTACTCGTTGGGGCAAACCTTACCAAAAGGATCTGGAATTGGTCTATCACTATTTCCCGGCCCTGCTTGCACGAAAGAGGTCCAAGGCTGGCTACTGTAGTGGCGGTGAACTCCAGATGCTTGTAATAGGCAGGGCATTAATGGCCCATCCCATGCTCTTGCTCTTGGATGAGCCGTCCTTGGGTCTTGCCCCTATTTTGGTCAAAGAGATATTTCAGATCATCAGGAGAATAAACCACGAACAGGGGACCACCCTTATGGTTGTGGAACAAAACGCCAATATGGCTCTTCAAATTGCCAATTATGGTTATGTCATGGAGAATGGAAAGATCGTCCTGGAGAGTGAGGCGGAAGAGCTTCGTGAAAACCCGGATGTGAAGGAGTTTTATCTGGGAACAGCTGCCTCGGGTGCACTCAAATCATATAAGGACGTAAAGTCCTACAAACGCCGCAAACGTTGGCTTTAGTATACGCAAGAAAAATCCAGCTACCCTCCCTCAGCCAGTACCCGGAATGGCGGAGGTAAACTAGATGGATCCCACCGAATCCTTGCCTGCAGAGACCTTTTGGCAGGAAGACTCCTTTCGATTTATCAAACCTGATGAGTACAGGGCCTTTGGGATTGATCCATCGGATATCCCAGTGGGGACCTTTGCGGCCCTGAAACACCCATCTTATCTTTCCAGCAGATTTGGAGGGAATGCTTACGGATTCGGTTTTCTTGAAGTCTATGAGCGGTTGCGACCAAAAGATGTTAAACTAATACAGTCCATCGCTGTGGAAAACCCTGAGGATGTAAAGAGACATTACAAAGAACTCAACGAAATATACAAAGACATTGGTCTGCTTATAAGGTTTTCGTCTCTTGGAAAACCTTACTATCTGATCCCCCTCCATCTCATATCCAACACCCTTACGCGCATCAAGGCCAGGGTAGACGAGATTGGGAAGATAATCGGTTTTGACCGAAAAAAGTACCTGAAAGAACACCATGAGATTGGTATCTTATCACACCGAGATGGTTTAATCCTCCACGAACTTGCCTTGCGTTTTAAGGAACACCGTTTTGTGGCCATTGACTCCCTTGAGAAATTACAGGGCCTGGATCGAAGATTGGATCTGTTCATTCTGACGAGGGATATTGATGAGATCATCCTGATGGAGAACTTCAGCCCTCTTTCTCGAGAGGCACCCTCCAAGAGGCGTTTGGAGCAGTATGCGGTTTATATCCTCTGGAAACTTTACAATCTGATAAAACCCGAGGGTGAGGTGTTTATCCTGGCGGACCATTATACCCTCAAGACTAATCGGACAACAAAGCTCATCTTCAAAACGGACCAAGAGGAAAAGAATTTCTACATATTTAGCCACATCTTCAAGACCAAGAGGAAGTATAGGCCCAAGAAACACTCTGTTCAGGTAAACATCTTCGACTTCCAAAAGTACCTGAGCGGTCTTTATGTGGAGCAAGAGGTTGTGGACAGGCTGCTCAGGGGGCACAGGGTGGAAGATATGACCCTTGAGCAGATAGATGCCCTACCCTATTTCAATTTCCAACTCACCTATCTGCCCTTTGAAAGGGAGCAGGAAAAGACCTGGTCAAGACTCCTCCCCATATATTTTGATGAGGTCTTCTTGAGGCCTATGGTTCCTCAATCAGCAAGAAAAGAATGGAAAAAAAGATTTTCTCTTACCGACTATACCCCAGGGTACATGATGATCTATCTGGGGCAAAAGAAGCCTTTGAATATCCCCATCTCTGAGATCAAACATGAGGTGATGGAATCAAACATAGTCGGGTGTCAACCAGACCTTTTGGCCGACTATAGAAATTCTTTTGAATATTTGATTCGAACCCTCAGGGTGCTTTTCAATTTGAAAAAGGGAAAATATGGGGAAATGCCCCAGGTCTATGTTGAGCGCTTGAGAGAGCCCCTTGAGAACAAGAACAGGAGATTTGATGCCCTTACCGATGTCATTAGATTGATAGACAAGATAAAGAGGCTGGAAAGAGTAAGGGATTATCTGAACCCGGACAAGATTGAGGGATCAAGGACCAGGGTCCTCGAAAACCTGGATGCCCTGGCCTTCTTTGGATTCAACCACAGTGAGCTAAGGGAGATCGTTTATATTGTCCTGGGACACACTCCTCTTGGAAGAATCATATCGGGAAAACAGAATGAGAGGACATTGAAGCCTCTGACGGACTTGGCACGCACGTATGAGGCCCGTCCGGCAATCAAGTTGTTACGATATTGCCGGCTGATGACCATGGCCGAAACAGAAGCGGCCAGGGGGTCCGAACTGACCCATGAACAGCTTGCCGAACTCTTCGATCTCTATGAGGCAGGGGTAAGAATAGTCACCAATAGAGAGCTGGAATGGGATCAACTTCTGGATGAAAAGATAAATTCCATGGGGGGCGTACACAACAAGATCATCCGAAAGATCCTCATGATGATGAATCTCTTTGAATTCCTGGATAACTGGCCTGAACTGAGAGAAAAGGGACAGATGGAAAAGGAATCCCTGGCTGACTATGATGATCAAAAGCTCTCCAGGATCGAAAATGTGATAAAGCTGGTGAATACCATAGAACGGTTCGAAGAGATGTACCTTCAATCAGACCCCTTACAACTCCCTGCATTCTACAGAAGGTTCCTTGACATTGAATTCCATGGAACCGGCCACATCTTTGAAAGAATGGCGAGCGACCTTGTCTTCACCCTCCTATGGCTCACGGTCAATGTAGCACGTGGTGAAATCATTAATTTTAATCCTATCTTGTCCGATGTGGAAAGGCCTGATGTGGAGGAGCGAGCGAGGAGGGTGGAACAAGAGACTAGGGCCATCAATGTCCGTTACCTCGATTACGCTATTCTCCGGCAATTCAGCAAGCAATTATACCAAAATGGCTCCTCGTTTATTATGGGAACCGGCTTTCAATTGAGGGCAGATCCAAAGACGCATGCCCTGGAAATCGCCTATATGGATATGGATAAAGATATTGGAAGGCTGGAATCCCTATCCAGGAAGTTGAAAGGGCGTCGTTTATCGGACATACCTGTGGCGGACCTCAAGAATCTTGAGGTCCTTTTTTCTGACCTGGAAAGCTTTTACCAGAGTCATATTAGGGTCCTCGAGGAAAAAGATTCAACATTAAGAATACCTGGGAGACAGAATAGGTGGTTTCAACAGGCTCAAGAACTGCGGGAGAATTTAAGGACCTGTTTCATGGAAGTGATTTTCCATCCCGATACCGTCTATACTGATATTGATCTGCTTTATCGCCATACACGTTCCTTTCTGGATTTTATCCTGCCCGAATTCACCGCCCTCCAAACCCTGGACCTCTCCTGGCACCGATATCTGACCTCCCCTGTCACCCATTACATCATTACTGCCACAAGGAAGTTCCAGGCCCTGGTCACTCATGACAGAGAAAGGTTTCAGGACATAGACTTCTTGCACAGGTTGGCCCAAAAGGAATTCGGGCCGATGGCCACGGGGATCGTTGGGGTGAGCGAATCCCAGATAGGGATCCTGGAAGAAATTATCGAGCGACTGAAGAATAATAAAGCCCTGTTTGACGCCCTCACCAAATCATTCATTTTCCAGGACATTGGAAGGGTGCCAGCACTTATGGGGAAGCATAAAGGCGAAATCAATCCGGCGGATCTCTCCCAGGCCGGTGCCGTGATACTTGAAAATGAAGAAATTGCCGAAAGGCACCATCTTGATGAAAGGGGAAAGGCCTACTTGGTTTTCTTGGTCAGGCACCATAGCCTTGTCCACCATATTATCCGAGGGGAATTTTCTTTCTCTGCAATCGGCCAAGTCTTGGAGTCTGACAAGAAAGACCTGTTCGAGGCCTTCTTTGTGTTCTCTCTGATAATGTTATGTTCCATCAGGGAGGATCTGATTCTCGAGGACCTGGCAAGCCGTCTGTTCCAGATGAGAGACTTATGCCATAAGGTTATTGAGGGTGAAACCAGCCTTGAGGAAGAATTGGACGAGATCTTTGCCCGGAGGGGAAACCTCTTTTATGCCCTGGAGACCTGTCAAAGGAATGGAATCCCGGAAGGGTTCACGCTGGCCCGTTTTATAGACTCCGAGGATTGGGAAGAACCGGAGAGGTCCGAGTGCATCAGGGCAGGCAGGATGATCTTCGCAATGGAACGTCTTTTTAGACTGCGGGGGATAAGATATGTAGGATTCTCGGACATTGCCAACCTGATACTGAAGGTCCC
Source organism: Desulfobacteraceae bacterium (assembly GCA_030589715.1). GTDB lineage: Bacteria > Desulfobacterota > DSM-4660 > Desulfatiglandales > Desulfatiglandaceae > JABMQV01. The sequence continues at coordinate 9,844 of JAUUVE010000022.1, forward strand.
CCTGGAATTCATTTATAAGAAACGGAAGTTTGCCAGCATCGGATACCCCACCTTCGAGAAAGAGCTCTATGAGGCCTTTCGTATTTACAACACCATTCAAGACCAGCCCGAAGATATAAGGCATTTCATTTTGGAGCTTCTTGTTGGCGACAAGGTTCGAATCTTTGGATATGAGAAGATAAGCGACTATCTGGGCTATGAAAATCAGGTCAAGCTCCTTCTGATAGGGCTAATAGGAATCAAGAAATTCAGATCAGATAGCACAACACACTGCCTGAACTTCTTGCGCCTGAGTGAAAAGATCGAAAGACGATATGAGGCCGTCAATGATTTTCTGAACAAGTTATCAATAGAAAAGCTCTGGAAGGACAAACACCAGCTAGACAACCTGTTCAAGACAAAGACCGGCGTTATCCTAAGGAAAGAAGAATTCCCTAACGTCCTTTCCATCGATTTCCAGGATCGCATCAATATCTCCCAGAAAATGTCCTATATGAACAGCATCGACAACCTCGAGCAACTGAAAAACTATTTTCATTACAGTCTGCGATCCTTGAGGAAACACCCCTTCCAAACAGAGGATTACGAACTGCAGCTTGAGAGGGTATTTGAAGAGAGACTCACCAAAATTACGGATATGATCTTGGAGCAGACAAAGAAGAATATGGATCTTATCAAGGATTTGAGGGAACTCCACAACCTGATAAACGACCTCCTTGAGCGGTCCTGGGATATCGGCTTTTCAGACGACCAGAAATATAGACTAAATGACCTTTATGAATTAAGAAAGGATGGTCTGAAGCGGGAAAAGCTCTCGGAGATTGATAGCGTCATTGAAACCATACGTGATGCACAGAAACTAAAGGACTACTGGGACACCATAAAGTGGTATTTGCAGAGCAACCGCCGGTTCTTTGGTAAAGAATTTGAAAATCTCATAGCAAGGAAGTTTGATGGGGCAGGGAACAGGGTAAAAGGGCAACAGCCCGTTCAATAGACAAATGGACTTAAAGGATTAGTTGACTCAGTAAAGGAAGCCGCTCAAAGGAGGATGCTTTGATTCCATACATTGTAACCGTTCACGGGTTCAGGGTTCAGAGGTTCAGGGTTATTTTTCTAACAAATACTTGATAAAGCCACCAGTGGCAGCGCCGGGGTAACTGCCATGCACCAATATCTTCAAATCGTTCGATTCTTATGCCTTCTTCATTCTGAACTCGCGAATCAACGATTCAGACCTGCCTGTGCCGGAGTCACGGCAGACAGGTTTTTGGTGAACCCTGAACCCTGAACCCCTGAACCCGTGAACGGTTACCTGGAATGTAACTAAAGCGGAGGGTCAATATCCCATGCGGGAATTACTTTGTCAAACTCCAATCACGGTTTTCAGGATATGGTATCGTGGTGATAATGCGCTTCACCAGTTTTTGAATCGTAAGCCCCTGTACCAGGATTGAAAAGAGAACAACGGCATATGTAATAGCCAGAATCACGTGCCGTTCCGGGGCGGGCGGTATGGACAGCGCGAGCGCAACTGAGATGCCGCCTCGAAGGCCTCCCCACGTCATAATCCGGACAGCCCCCGGGCTGAAAGTTCTGAAAGGACGAAGCAGTGTCATAGGGATTCCGATGGATATGAAGCGGGCTGTGATCACTAAGGGGATAATGAGCAGGCTCAACAGCAGGTACTGTTGCGTAAAGGTGAGTACCAGTATCTCCAGGCCAATCAGTACGAACAGCACTGCATTGAGGATTTCATCCAAGAGTTCCCAAAAGGTATCCAGTTGATGGCGTGTTTCATCCGACATGGCAAACAACCGGCCTTGGTTTCCGATCAACAGGCCGGCTATCACGATGGCAATGGGACCGGAAAGATGCAAGACGTCTGCTAATGCATAACCTCCCGCCACCAGGGCGAGCGTAATGAGCACTTCAACCTGATAATTGTCGACGCTCTTTAGCATCCGGTAGGCTAAGTACCCGAGTCCCAGCCCGAACAGGGCTCCTCCGATTGTTTCTTGAACAAACAGCAACCCGATATGCCCTGCATTCAGCTCATGTGTCCCGGTGGCAATCTCCAAGATGACGAGAAAGACCACCACCCCCACTCCATCATTAAACAGGGATTCCCCTGCGATTTTCATTTCGAGGCTTTTTGGTGCACGAGCGGTTTTCAGGATGCCAAGTACCGCAATCGGGTCAGTTGGTGAGATAAGGGCCCCAAACAGCAGACAGTAGATATAGGACATCTCAAGACCGAACCACCCCAAAACCCACCATGTCAGCGTGCCTACGAGGAACGTGGACATAAGAGTCCCGAACGTTGCCAGGGAACCGATACTCCACTTTCGTTCCATCAGGTCGTCGATGTTGATATGAAGCGCACCGGCGAATAAGAGGAAGCTAAGCATCCCGTGGAGCAGTGTCTTGTCAAAGTCAATACTGCCCAGCAGCACCTCTGCATGCTGTTTTAGACCAAACCCTAACGAGCCCAAAAGATTCAGCGCCAGTGATATGGACAGTGCAATGAGCATTACGCCGATTGTTACCGGCAGGCCGATATAGCGGTGATTGATATAGCTGAAGACGGCTGTCAGTGTGATCAAAATCGCAAGGATGTTAAAGAGATCCATGTTGCACTTTGTAACTGCTTAAAAGTTCTGCATGCTGCCCAGGGTCCCGCCTCGCCGAGGCTGGGTCTCCACCACAAATAAAGAGATTTCTGCAAAACATTCAGTTTTGGTCAAAATCGAGCCTCTGGCCCGGGAGGGAAGACGAGCCCGCTCCGAGCGGGATTAACCACAGGAATACAGTTAGTATTTCGAGGATTAAAATTTGACGGCTTGTCAATATGATAGATGGCCCCCGTTCCCCTACTCAAGGATATCCGACATTTCCAAGCAATGTTTATTGTTAAGGCTTGACCCAAACCCTTGTTATTTACCGACTGCGATTTTTGAAAGGTATCCAGCCGTG
>JAUUVE010000392.1 GCA_030589715.1 Desulfobacteraceae bacterium
AGAAGATGCCCTCCCGTTGACAGAGTGATATTCACTGCTCTGTCCAGCCGGGATAAACCTGAGCCCGTTGACTCGGGGGATATCCGGCTGCCCCGCCTGTGCCCCTGAGAGAGCCACGGACAGCATGGCCGACCCGCTCAGGGGGATCTGCCTCGGTTCCAGCGCGACGGATATGGTGCCTGAGTCGCTTTTCCCCTGTGCGCCCCCACCGAAAAAGGCCAGGACTCCAACCGCGCAGAGGAGCGCTGCGCCAGATATCATAATCCCCTTGAATGTCCTGGTTTTGATCCTGCTGTGATCCATCACCAGTCCCTCCTTTTCTTTTCATCCTGTTTTTTCCCTTGGCCTCTGTTCTTGGCGAATAGGGGCATTGCTCGCTCATCTCCCTTGAGGGAATCCAGCAGATTCTTGGCCTCTTCCTTGCTCATCTGTCCGGGTTTCCGTCGCCGGGGAGCAGGGGACCCAGGGGAATTCTGGCCTAGCTGATGGGGCTTCACCTGACCAGGGCCCTTCTTGTCCTTTTTGTCCTGATTCTTGGCTTGTTTGTTGCCCTGATTCTTATTCTTGTCCTTGTCTTTGTTCTTACCCTTACCTTTGTTCTTTTTCTTGTCCTGTTTTTGTTTCTTTTTCAGCTCTTCCAGCTTTTTCTTTACAAATTCCTGATTAAATCGGGCGTCTTTATCTTTTGGATTGAGCTTGAGCGCACCTTCGTACGCATCCACTGCCGTCTGCCATTGTTTAATGGTGGTCTGGGGGTTTGATTTCTCCGTCCTCTGCCCCTGGCGGTAGCGGGTGTTTCCCAGATTGTAATAGGCACGATTCTGTAACGGCAGTTCGGTGGTCTCTAATGCCTTCCTTAAGGCGTTTGAAGCCTCCTTGTAGTCCTTGTTCTTATAAGCAGCCGCGCCAAGGTTGAACTGAAGTTGCCTGTCTTCAGGGCTTTTGTCCGCGGCAGCCTTATATTCTTTGACAGCCAGGGCGTAGTCTCCTTTCTTGTACGCCTTTTTTGCACCCTGAGGGGAGGCACTTGCCTTCTGCGGGTGGAGCAAAAAGGCCAGTATGAGAAGTGTGGCAATGGAGGCCACGGCAGCCTTTCCCGTTGTGAGAGGGCGGCGATTGGCTGTTTTTATGACAGGCACTCTTTTTCGTGATGGATTTCTGTCACCCATGATGAATTCAATAACCAGCAGGACCAGGGCAAAGAGGAGTGGCCACTCAAAGCGATCGATGGGCACCTTGCGCATCCTCTCGGCAAGTTCCTGCTTGGGAACCAGGCTGAGCTTTTGCTTGTAGATGGCCTCCAGCCCCTCGGCCTGGCGGCCTAACGGTTCGTAAAGACCTCCAGTCGCCTTGGCAATCTGTCTGAGCGTCTTGTCGTCTAAACGCGACTTGACCACCTGACCTTTGTCATCTTTCACAAAAGACACCCCTTTCCCCAGCTTGTTTACCGGGATCAATTCCCCGGCCGGGGTGCCTACGCCAACGGTGTAAATGGTCATGCCCTTGGCTGCGGCCTCTTTGGCAGCAGTCAGGGCCTCTCCCTCCAGGTCTTCGCCGTCGGAAATGAGAACCAATATCCTGTGGTTTGCATCGTTTGAGAAGGCAAATTCCGCCTCACGGATGGCGCTTGCCAGATCAGTGCCGCCTTTAGGTATGATTCCGGTGTCAAGGGCCATGAGCGATTGTTTAAAGGCGTCATAGTCCAGGGTCAGAGGGCACATGAGGAAGGCAGTCCCCGCAAAGGGAATAAGGCCCACCCTGTCCCCTTCAAGCCTGGATACAAAGTCCGTGATACCCATCTTGCTCCGCTCCAGACGGTTGGGTTTCACATCGTTGGCCAGCATGCTTTTCGACGTGTCCACTGCCATGAGAATATCAATGCCTTTGCGTTTGACTTCTTCCCAGCGAAATCCCACCTGGGGCCGGGCGAGGGCCAGGAAAATGGAGGCAATCGCCAGGATGATCAAGATGCGTTTTGTCATCCTCCGAGCAGGGGAGACACTTTCCGTCAACCTCTCCAGCAAGTGCCCCGAAGCGAATCTGTGCAATGCCGCGCTGCTTCTCTTCTGAAAGTGGGAGAATCCATAGGCCAGGATGACGCAAATCATCAGGCCGACAGCCAACCATGTTGGGTGTGCGAATTGCATTTTTTTGTCCTTTCCCTTTCTTTATTCCTGGTTAAGTGGTTATGCCAAACTGCCAAAGATAGGGCCTCGGATTCACGGCAACCGACGAAAACGGGTGTGGGCCAGTGTCAGTTCTATCCCCAGGAAGAGGAGCGCCGGAATCAGGAGCCAGGAAAATATCTGGTTGTGATGCTCAAACTTTTTTATCTTTCGGGTGGATTTTTCCAGCGTGTTGATTTCATTGTAGATTTCCCCGAGAGAGTCGGTATCAGTGGCCCGATAATAACGCGCCCCCGTCATCCGGGCGACCTTCTCCAAGGTATCCTCATCAATATCGACCCTGGCCATGATCATTTTCCGGTTTCCAAACCTGTCGATTGCCGGCACTGGGACTTCACCACGTGAACCAGCACCTATGGTATAGACCTTGATCCCCAATGCCTCCGCAGCCTCTGCAGCCGTTAGGGGCGAGACCTTGCCGGCATTGTTCATCCCGTCGGTCAACAGGATAACGATCTTGGATTTGGCCTTCTGATCCCTCAAGCGGTTTACGCCGGAAGCAACGGCCGAACCAATTGCCGTGCCATCTTCCAGCATACCTGTGTTAATGGTTTCCAGTCTTTGCTGGAGCCAGTGATGATCAAGGGTTAAGGGGCTGACCAGGTATGGCTGTGCAGCAAATGCGATTAAACCGATACGATCATTGGGACGTTCGTCAATGAATCTTGCCACCACTTCTTTGACCACGTCGATGCGGTTTGCTGGGTTATCTTTGATAGTAAAGTCGAG
>JAUUVE010000261.1 GCA_030589715.1 Desulfobacteraceae bacterium
ACCCCCGACTCAATGGCCGCCCTCATCATCGGAAGGGAGTGATGGATGCTTATTCCAATTTCCAGAATTTTCCCCTGTTTCTTGGGCTTTTCAAGGGCCTCCAAGCCGCCATCATCAAATAAGCGTTTGTATTCAGAGCCTCGTACATCATGGAAGAGAACAAGGTCAATCCAGTCTGTCTTAAGCCGCCTGAGGCAGCGTTCTAGCTTCTTCCGAACCCCTTTTTGATCACGTTCATCTATTTTTGTGGACAAATAGAACTCATTGCGCCTTGCTCTCAGCGCGGTTCCGATTTTCTCTTCACTGTCACCGTAGCAATCCGCAGTGTCCACAAAATTGATACCACCGTCGATTGCCTGGTTCAGAAGGATATCGCAATCCTTCTTAGAAAGCCGGGGTAGCTTGATGGCTCCAAAACCGATCGTGGATATTTCCCATCCAGTTTTTCCTAAAGTCCTTTTTTCCATGATATCTCTGTCCTGAATGAGGATGAGGCGACTCTTGAATTCATCTTCAAATAACCATTAATAGACCATATAAACCCTTGTGTCGCGACGGTCTGAGTTTGCACAGTCTTACACTCTGTCATTTATCTGCACCTGAGTATGCGGTTTGTATCTCATTATGCGAAACGCGATAAGCAAGATACCCAATGGCAGCCATATATATACGGCCTCACAAATGATCACCCTTGCTCCCCAATCACTGAGAAGTGCCCTGAGCCCTATAGGGGAAACCATGATTGGCCTCCAAGGAAAAAAGTACCGTGTGGTATCAAATGGGGAGAATAAGGCAATGCCTAGGCCTCCGTTAGTGAAAGCATCAAGTATTCCATGGCTGGACCCGACAATTGTAACCATGGGCAGGGGATACAATGATTACAAGTTATTCGCCTACTGGACAGAAAACGGAATCTTCTTTGTGACACGCATGAAAGACAATGCTGACTATACCGTCATGGAGGAAAGAGTCTCTCCAAAGAACCGAAACATCCTATCCGATCAGCTTATTCGTTTTAATGATGGCTACACTGCCCAGAGAAACTGTCCTCATATCTTGCGAAGAGTAATGGTTTGGGATAAGGAAAATGAAAGGGAGATCGTTTTACTCACGAAACACCTCAAATTTGGAGCCACCACCATATCGGCAATCTACAAGGACCGCTGGCAGATTAAACTTTTCTTCAAGGCCCTAAAACAAAATCTGAAGATCAAAACCTTTGTGGGTACCAGCGAGAACGCTCTTTACATTCAAATTTGGACAGCATTGATCCTGGCTAATAAACAGACCTGACATTGATCCCTCATCTTCCCCAGCGAGTCGGGTTAATACAGGCATCATTTATTGAGATCCCCGTTAATTATTGAGATTATACGGAAGAAGCTTATCGTAAGAAGGTATTCCGCTCTTAGATCTCGATCCCGATGCCACCGGGAAGTCCCTCCCTATCTCCCCAGAATATACACCTGGTGGGACAGACGAGGGTACACGCAGGGGCCTCTTCCCTACCCCGTTTTTCAATGCAGAGGTCGCACTTCACCGCCTTGCCGACTTCATGGTTAAACTGCATGATGTCATAAGGGCAGGATTGTACACAACTGGCACCACACATGATACATCTCTTCCCCTCCTGAACGGCTATCTCTTGGACAAATCCCTTTTGAACTTCGTCAAAATTCTTGACGCGCTCTTGAGGTTCCAGACGGGGCATTTGGGCACGGGGAGCAGGATCGTATTTCTCTTTCTGAGTCTTTGTGATCACCCTAAATTCCTTATCTCGACCTAATCGACCCAATCGGAGGTCACGGCCTTTGATATATCGGTCGATGGATATGGCTGCCTGTCTGCCTGAACCAATGGCCTCCGCAATGGAGGCTGGTCCATGATATACATCACCGCCTGCGAAGACACCCCTAATCGGTGTCTCGAGGGTCACTGGATCCGCCTCAAGACCGCCTGTTGAACTGACCGAAATCCCCTGTGTCTTGGCAGAGGAGAGATCGGCCGCCTGCCCAATGGCAACAATGGCTGTGTCGCCCTCAAGTTTGGTCAGAACCGTTTCATCATAGAGCGGGTTAAAGGCCCCCTCTTTATCGAATACAGCGGTGCAGCGCTTGAATTCAATTCCCGAAAATCTTCCCTCTCTTTGAAAAAATCTGTTGGGACCTAGACCGTTGATAATCTCAACGCCCTCTTCTAAGGCCATCCGGATTTCATCTCTCCAGGCCGGCATTTCATCTCGTTGTTCCAGACACACCAAAGAGACCTCCTCCGCGCCCTTGCGAATAGAGGTCAATGCCACGTCAATGGCCACATTGCCGCCTCCAACGACAATAACCCTTTTTCCGACAGATACTGGATTTCCGAGAGACACATCCCTAAGAAAATCGAGACCTCTCAGGACACCATCCATATCTTCGTTTTCTATGTTCAGAGCCCTGTTGCGATGGAGGCCGGTTGCCACGAAAAAGGCCTGATACCCGTTCTGTTTGAGGGTCTCGAGGGTAATATCACTTCCAAAGGTCACCCTTGTCTGGATCTCAACCCCCATGTCCTGAATAAGCCTGATTTCTGCAGAAAGAACATCTTTTGGGAGACGAAACTCCGGAATCCCCACCGCCATCATACCGCCGGCAACAGACAGTTTTTCAAACACCGTCACCTTGTATCCATCTCTCGCCAGGAAATAGGCCGCTGTCAGGCCGGCAGGGCCTGAACCGATGATAGCGATCTTTTTTTCTCTCGCCTCTTTGATTTTAGGGACATAAGGATTCTCACCCAGACGATCCTGATCGGCCAAAAACCGTTCAATGGCGCGAATTGCAAGGGGTTCATCGATTTGCTCCCGATTACAATCCGATTCACAGGGGTGCGGACAGGCCCTCCCACAGACCGATGGGAAAGGGCTTGTTTCCTTGATGAGCTGTAATGCCTCCTTGAATTTCCCCCTGGCTGCAAGGCTTACATATCCCTGGACATTGTTGTGGGCCGGGCAGCCCACCATGCAGGGAGACGTTTCCTGTTTTTCAGCCCCGGTCTTGCCCGGCACTGCATTGCAGCCGTTACACTTGTCATTATTGTGGAGAACAACACCCGTATCAGGATCCGTGCTTATGGCATCTTCCCAACAGGCGATGGCGCATGGGGCATCATCACAATGGTGGCAATACAGCGGCTTAAAAAAAGGGGTCCTCTCTATAACCCTCACCACTCTCGGGCCAACCCCCAGCCCATGCTCCTGTTTGCAAGCCACTTCACAGGCATGGCAGCCGCTACATTTTTTTTCGTTAAACATCAAAGTTATTCTCTTCATCTATTCCCTCCTATTCATCTTCGCAGCGCGATATATTGCACAACAGGACCCTCAGGCTGGTTGACCCCATAACGGGGTCGGTGGACTCAGGGGAGTTATCGGTCAGTATGTTGATGTTGGATATATCCCAGCCATGATCCGGACTCTTGATCTCGGGGTACCACCAGCCATGCTCGGCCGCGATCACTCTGGGATCGATCCCGTCATTTAGTTTTGCTCTTTGTCTGATGCGCCCTCGAGGAGATTCGATCCAGACCCAGTCTCCCTCCCGGATGCCATGTTTCTTTGCGGTCTCGGGATGCATCTCCATAAGGGGGTCGGGCCTGATTTCCCTGAGCCAGGGGATCTGCCGGTTCGCTGAGTGGAAAAAGGTGGGGGTCCTGAGTCCTGCATTTAGGACGTAGGGGTATTTTTTGGCCAGCCCTGGTGTTGAAAGGGGGCTTTCCGCTATCTCGGTATACTTTGGAAGGGGGTCGCGGCCCCAGCCCTCAAGGGTGGTCGAGTATAGTTCCACTTTCCCCGTGGGGGTCCTAAAGCCCTTTTCCCGGTATTTGTAGTGTTTCTGTTCTCCATGGAGATAGCCTTTCTTCTTGAACTCCTCCCAGGTTAGCCCGGTCGGCTCCAGCAGCCAATCGAGGGCATCCTCCACGCTGTCCCACCACTGCTGGCCCATCCTCTTTCCCAGTTCCATAAAAATCTTGTGGTCCTGCCAGGCCTCCCCGATCTCAACAACCTTCTGCCGTGCCAACACGTATCCGTGAAACTTCCAGTTCTCCGCCATGTGATTCTGCTCTAACCAGGTACTGGCAGGGAGGACAATGTCCGCCAATTCGGCGGTCGGCGTCATAAACAGGTCAGCCACGACAAGAAAGTCAAGACGACTCAGGGCCTTGTACACCTCCCTGGCATTGGCCCTTGTAACCACCGGGTTGGTCCCCGCA
>JAUUVE010000393.1 GCA_030589715.1 Desulfobacteraceae bacterium
AGGTCATCACAGGCCGAATAAGGATCCTTTTTTCCCTCCACAATGGCCTGCACTGCCCTATCAAACTCACCCGTTTCAGTGAGTTTGCCGAGCAACTCTTCTATGAGCCGCTTCTTTACCATCTCCCCCAGTTCCTCTCGTACCTTATCTTTACTTTTCCTCAATTTCAACCCTTCGGTAGTCTCTATAAGATACCTCCTGTGTTTCTCGACCTCTTCCAAAAACTCAGCTACCCCTCTATCCAGTATCGATTCAGTCTTCAGGATGGGCGGCTTCCATTTGCCCCCCGCATATTTTTTTTGATCCATCTCAATCATCAACCGTAGATCGCTTAGTGTCTTGTCCGTCCCTTCCCGATCTGCCTTGTTGATAACAAAGATATCACCGGTTTCGAGAATACCGGCCTTTATGGCCTGAATGCCATCTCCCATTCCCGGAATCACTACAATGACAGTGGTGTGGGCCGTCTTGACGACATCCACCTCATCCTGGCCGACCCCGACGGTCTCAACGATAATATAGTCCTTTCCCATGGCATCCAGGACATCAATGGCACTGCGGGTGGATTGTGTCAGTCCTCCGAAATGACCGCGTGTGGCCATCGAACGGATAAACACGCCCGAATCCATGCTATGCCGCTGCATCCTCACCCGATCGCCAAGGATCGCCCCTCCGCTAAATGGGCTTGTGGGATCAACGGCAAGGACGCCGACAGTCTTGCCCCTTTTTCTTATATGACAGAGCATCTGGTCGACCAATGTACTCTTCCCCACACCAGGTGCGCCGGTAATACCAATCACATATGCCTTTCCCGTATGGGGATAAAGGCCCTTTAGGGTGTCCCTTACCTCGGGGATCCCATCGTCTATATCCCGAATAAGTCGCGCCACAGATCTCACATCTCCAGCCACTACCTTTTTCACCACATCTTCCATGATAGCTTATCTTCACCTCGGTTTCACATTTTCTTCAACCCACTTCACGATCTCTTCTAAGGTCGTCCCAGGGGTAAAGATCTTTCTTATGCCTGTCTTTTCCAGCATCTCAATATCCTCATCAGGGAAAATCCCCCCTCCGCAGACAACAATGTCATCGGCCCCCCTCTCCCGCAAAAGCTCGACGGTCCTTGGAAACAGATACTTGTGTGCCCCGGCCAGACTGGAAAGCCCTATCATATCTACATCTTCCTGGATGGCAGCCTCAACAATCTCTTCAGGGGTCTGGTGGAGCCCTGTGTAGACCACCTCAAAACCGGCGTCACGATATGCCCGAGCGACAATCCTGGCCCCTCGATCATGTCCATCCAGGCCTGGTTTGGCCACCATTACCCTGACTCTTCTCTTTTGTTTCATAAACTCCTCTCACATGGAACGAAAGTAAAGAGAATTGAAAAAAATTGGATGTTGGCTTTTACTCCAAATTTCTGAATCCTCAAATCCCTTGATTTCTTACTAGATCCCCGGGTCCCTGTATTCCCCGAAAGTCTCCCTGAAAACGTCACATACCTCCTGAAGCGTTGCATAGGCCTTGACAGCCTCCACCAAAGGCTCCATGGTATTCTGGTCCCCGGTGCAGGCCTCTTCCACCTTTTCAAGACACTCCTTCACCTGCTTGTTATCACGCTCATTCTTGATCCGATTGGTCTTCTCTATCTGAAGCCTTTCAAGCTCCTCATCTATTTCAAGGATCTCCACTGGGATTTCTTCCGAAGTGACATACTTGTTTACCCCCACAACGGTCCTTTTGTTCCCTTCGATCTGTCTCTGGTAAAGATAAGCCGCATCGGCAATCTCCTGCTGGGGATAGTTCTTCTCTATTGCTGCAAGCATTCCACCCATATCATCAATCCTTTGGATAATTTCGAATGCCTCTTCCTCCAGCTGGTTGGTCAAGCCCTCAACAAAATAGGAACCACCTAAGGGGTCGATGGTATTGGCTACACCCGATTCCTCTGCAATGATCTGTTGGGTCCTTAAAGCGATGGTCGCAGCCTCCTCGGTGGGTATGGACAGGACCTCATCAAGGGAGTTGGTGTGAAGCGACTGTGTACCCCCCAAGACCGCCGCCAGGGCCTCGAGGGCTGTCCTTACCACATTATTATAAGGCTGTTGGGCCGTAAGGGAACATCCGGCCGTCTGGGTATGAAACCGCAACCACCAGGACCTGGGATCTTTGGCCTTGAACCTCTCTCTCATGATCTTTGCCCACATCCGCCTGGCCGCACGGAACTTGGCGACCTCCTCAAAAAAATCGAGATGGGAATTGAAAAAGAAGGAAAACCGGGGGGCGAAGTCATCCACATCAAGGCCCCTGTCAATAGCTGCCTCGGTGTATGCGATCCCATCACCCAGCGTGAACGCCAACTCCTGAACCGCAGTTGAACCGGCCTCTCTGATATGGTAACCGCTTATACTGATGGTATTCCACCGTGGTACCTGCTTCGTCCCAAATTCCACCGTGTCCGTAATAAGGCGGACAGAGGGTTTCGGCGGGCACATAAAGGTCTTCTGTGCTGTAAACTCCTTGAGCATGTCGTTCTGGATAGTGCCCCCTATGCCCTTTCTGTCTATCCCCCTCTTCTCTGCCATGGCTATATACATGGCCCAGATTACAGGCGCCGACGGATTGATGGTCATGGAAGTGGTGATCCTGTCGATAGGCAGGCCCTCAAAAAGGTCCTCCATGTCCTGCAAGGTATCCACGGCCACCCCGCACCTTCCGCACTCCCCCCTGGCCTTGGGAGAGTCCGTGTCGTATCCCATCAGTGTGGGCATGTCAAATGCCGTGGAAAGACCAGTCTGACCCTCTTTTACCAAGATGTGAAAACGTTTGTTGGTATCTTTTGCACTCCCGAGCCCCGCAAACATCCTCATGGTCCACAGCTGCCCTCGATACATGGAGGGCTGG
>JAUUVE010000412.1 GCA_030589715.1 Desulfobacteraceae bacterium
AAACTCCTCTCGCGTCATGATTCCTCTTTTTCCCTCTTCTTGGCCTGTTCGATCAATTCCACCAGCGAAAGCATCTTCTGTCTTGGGGGGCTGCCAAAGACCATCCCCCACTCCTCTGGTGTCAGTTCCTGTTTTATATGCTCCTCAACCAGAAAGTGATCATACCAGCAATCAAGGGTCTTGAAACAGGGAAGCCCCTTGTTTTCTAAACGACAATATGAAAAGGGTATCTGATGACCCAGTCTGGGACACCTGATCTTGTAATCATCGCCTGGCGGCGTATTCTGTCTCTTCATTTTTTGGTCTTTTGGTGTCAAAGGTCGGTCCCGGAGACCTCGGAGGTCTCCGGGATGGTTGGTTGAACAAGTCATGATGGTGCGAGGGCTTTTAGCCCGTGTACTGCTGGGGTTTTGGGAAGGGTGCAATATCTTTTAAGGCCCTTTCAATTTCCTCCTCCGGGAGTGCATGATCCGAGAGCTGTCCGCTCAGGTAGGCCTCATATGCTGCCATATCCACCAGGCCGTGCCCGCTCCAGTTAAAGAGGATGACCTTTTCTTTTCCCTCTTCCTTTGCCTTGATAGCCTCACGGATGACAATGGCCACTGCATGGTCTGTCTCGGGTGCGCTGATGAACCCTTCGGTCCTGGCAAAGGTAATTCCTGCCTGGAAGGTCTCAAGCTGGGGAATCGCAACCGGGCGCACTATATTGCTCATGACAAGCTGGCTCACAATAGGGGCCATACCGTGATACCGGAGGCCGCCCGCATGTATCGGCTCGGGGATAAAGGTGTGACCTAATGTGTACATGGGAAGGAAAGGGGTCTTCTGGACCGTGTCCCCAAAATCATAGGCAAATGGCCCCCTTGTCATGGTAGGACAAGAGGTAGGTTCAACCGCGATGATGTCAATATCCTTCCCGTTTATCTTGTCCCGCACAAAGGGAAGGGCATGACCCGCAAAATTGCTGCCACCCCCTGCACAACCGATAATCACGTCCGGATAGTCCCCGGCAATGGCCATCTGCTTCTGGCACTCGAGGCCGTTCACAGTCTGGTGGAGCAGCACATGGTTGAGCACACTCCCAAGGGAATACTTGCTGTTTTCGCCTGTCACCGCCGCCTCTACCGCTTCGCTGATGGCGATCCCCAGGCTCCCCGGAGAATCGGGATCCTGCTCCAGGATTCCCTGTCCGGACTTGGTCTCGGTGCTGGGGCTTGCAACGCAATTGGCACCCCACGTCTCCATCATCATACGTCGATAAGGCTTTTGATCGTAACTGATCTTCACCATATATACCTTACATTCCAGGCCAAAAATGGCGCAACAGAAGGCCAGGGCACTTCCCCACTGACCGGCCCCGGTCTCTGTGGTGATCCGCTTGGTTCCGGCAATCTTGTTGTAATATGCCTGTGGCATGGCCGTGTTGGGTTTATGGCTTCCGGGCGGGCTTACACCCTCGTTTTTAAAGTAGATCCTGGCCGGCGTATCAAGATATTTTTCCAGGCTGTAGGCCCTGTAAAGGGGCGTAGGTCGCCAGAGCAAGTACTGTTCCAGGACCTCCTCAGGGATATCAATGTACCTTTCCTGGCTCACCTCCTGCTCAATAAGCGCCATGGGAAAGATGGGGGCCAGATCATCCGGACCAACAGGCTGACCAGTCCCCGGGTGAAGAGGCGGTTCCATGGGTGTGGGTAAATCTGGCAAGACATTGTACCACTGCCGTGGCAATTCAGACTCGGGTAAAAAGATCTTCTTAACCTCCATAACTCCTCCTTTTTCTGAATTTGGGTTGTCATCCAAGTCCGCAGCAACCCAGCCACGGACCGCCCTTGCCCATAAACTGCTCAAAAATCCACGTCCTTTGCTATCCCTTCCTCCCTCAAGGCATTATCCATCAGCACCCTGGCGTGGAATGAGCGAAAGGGTAGTTTTTTTGATTCAAAAAGTCAAGCCTTGACTTATCAACTCATTCCGAGGCCTTTGCAATTGACACCCGAGTGTCTATGGCCTATCTTGCCATCTAAAAAATGTATGGCCAGTCTTTGTTCATGACATCTGGTACGGCCAAATCCGAAAGGGAGGAAATAATGATCGTAAGGATGCTGGAGACCGGACCTCTTATGGTCAATTGCTTTATTGTGGGAGACGAAACCACAAAGGAGGCCGCGGTATTCGACCCCGGCGGAAACGTGGACCAAATTATCAAGGTACTCTCAGATGACAACCTGAAGGTGAAATACATCATCAATACCCACACCCACTGGGACCACGTGGGCGGAAACCAGGAACTCCAGGATGCCACCGGTGCCCCCATCCTGACCCACCGCGATGAGGCCCCGGCGCTCCGGTCGGTCAATGAAAGTGCCTCCATGTTCGGAAGCGGCGCGGCCAACTCAAGGGCCTCCCGGTTTATCGAAGAGGGGGATGTGGTAGAGGTAGGATCTCTACGGTTCGAGGTCCTGGATCTCCGTGGCCATTCACCCGCCGGGCTCGGCTTTGTCTGCGAGGGTGAATTGGAGTTGGAAGACACCAGACAAAAAAGAAAAGTGGTAATTTGTGGCGATGCCCTATTTGCCGGAAGCATAGGCCGAACCGATTTTCCGGGTGGGAATATGGGGCTCCTTTTAGAAAATATTCGTAAAAAGATATTGACCCTTCCGGATGACACCTTGATCCTGTCAGGGCATGGGCCCGTCACAACGGTAGGGCATGAGAAACAGTCTAATCCGTTTTTCC
>JAUUVE010000335.1 GCA_030589715.1 Desulfobacteraceae bacterium
ACAAACAGCGTTCCTAGGATAACCGCAACTGATACTGTCTTATACCAAGTTGCATTCAAACGGCTACTATTTATAAACGTAACCGTTCACGGGTTCACGGGTTCAGAGGTTGTGGATTCACCTCAAATCTGAACTGTTGATTCGTGAGCTCTGAGGGGAGAAAGCAGGGTTCATCAAGTATTTGCTAGCCTACGAGCAAAGTCAACGAAAGAAAGGTAACCCTGAACGGTGAACTCTGAACCCGTGAACGCCTACAAAGCGAGAAACTCGTGAGACCTTTTTAGTCCATGCTATATTTTGCAGATACCTTTGTCCAATACCATCTTACCATCAAAATAAACAGTTGTATCCTTGTACATTGCGTCGTGATGATTGGGGGCTAAGATCTTGCCCCCAATGGCAAAGTTACTTCCTATTCCAGCATGGCAGTTTCCTAAACGACCCAAGTCCTCGAGATTGGTTGCCGCCAAACGGGCACAAGGATTAAGGCCAATGCCAAATTCCGCATAGTTGAAGGCCTTTTCGTCCTCAAGGGATTCTAAGGCTTCCCTAAATGTGCGCGCGAGCATCCCGCCCTGGAAGTCTACCACTTTACCTTGTTTGACGATTAGAGTCACCGGCTCATATAGGGTAATCCCGATACTCATGATGCTCACGTCACTCACTATTTTACCCTCAGCTGTCCCTTCAATGGGAGAAATATTAATCTCGCTGTCAGGAAAGGCAGCGAATTGCCCCGGCTCCCTAAAAAGGCCGGTCTCGTATTGCACAGGGCGTCCGGTCACATCTCCCCTTATATCTGTGCCTGCTGGAGATGTGATCCTGACTTCCTTTGTTTCTGCCAGAACAGCTCCCAGTTTTCTTCCTAAGCGGTCGCATTCCTCATAGTCGGCCTCTATGGCTCCCACGCACAGTGCGTCTTCAGTGACTTCACACATGGTTGAGCCTCGTTTCCCCGCTTTGATTGCCTCCACGCGTGCCTTGGTATGGGTCTGGGACCATGTTGAGGGCTGCAGAAATACGTCTGCCTCTCGGAATGCTGCGACAACCGGTTCAGGAAGCTGGGCCCCGTGAGTTCTTACCGGGGGGATCATTATAATGATCGGGGTCGCGCCGACTGCATAAGCAGCACCTGCTAGGGACTCAGCGATTCGAAGTTTATTGGTATCTGTGGAAATCAGAACCGTCTCTCCCTTCTTGACCCCACCACAATCCATGCATTTCATCGCTCCCCGCATCATCTGAATTGGACTGGATGAACCTGGAACATAATGCCAGTAAGAAATTGGCCATTCTTTAGTGCTCATGAGATTCCTCCTTTCATTCTCCATTTATTGATTAAAATCTGTAAAGAGCTAGTTTGAAAGTCTTGTAAAACTGTTCTCCCTTATATCACAAGATAAGGTTTCTTTACATGATCGTTTTTTGGGAAGTTCTGTGCTTTTTCCCTCTGGAGCGATTACTCCTATTTCCAGGACAAACGCTCCGCTAGCTACAGAAAGGGAGTTATGGAGGGGTCTCAAGCCTTCATTTTACTCTTTTGATGCTTTTTGTGTTGAATTGGGCATGGATAGGTTTGGTTCGGCAAGCAGTGCCATGGACAGGTTGAAAAACCCAGATATCAAAGGACTGGGAATTGAGTGAGGAAACGTATTGAAAAACTAAGATTGAACCTGGCTAAGAGCCATGACTCTTAAAAGGCCGCCTCCCCAATATCGAGGATGCTCCGATCCCATGCGGAGATTGTCTGGGCCAGGGCATCCACCTGAGGAAGGAGGTTGGAGACCGCAAACCGTGCCGTAAAGATCTTACCCTGATAGAAGGCTCGATCCATCTTGGATGCCTGAGACCCCCCAAGAAGGGAATCTGCAACTACCGCTGATTTCAGGAGCATCCAGGTACAGACAATATGGCCGGTGAGGTCCAGGAATGGCTTGGCAACAGAAAGCGGGAGCCCCGGGTCTTCTTCACTTTTAATTGAGAAGGACTTCGCCACCTTCACCATCTTCTCCTTTGCCCTTTCCAGTTTCCCGATCGAAGGGCTAAGAACGGAATGTCGAAGATTTTGCTGGATGAACTTATCCATTTCTTGAATAAGGTTGTCAAAGAGCTGGCCTCCCTTGATATTGAGCTTTCTACGCTGGAGGTCAATGGCCTGAATCCCGCTGGTACCCTCGTAGATGCAGGACACCTTCAGATCTCTCAGGTATTGCTCCACGTGATAGTCCTTGATATATCCGTACCCGCCCATGCTCTGGATTGCTGTCTCAGCTACCCTGAAGCCCATGTCGGTCGCATAGGCTTTGCAGACGGGCGTGAGGATCTCTACAAGGTCTTGATAATATTCCCTTTTCCTCTCATCATCAACTGCCTTTGACAGATCAATGTAAAGGGCTGTCTGGATAATAAGCCGCCTGCATCCTTCCACCACGGTTTTCATAAAGAGGAGGTTTCGCCGGATATCCGGATGATCAATGATGGGGACCTGGACAGGGGGATCCCCCTTATGTCTCCTGTAAGACAGGCCCTGGATTCGATCTCTCGCAAAGGACAGTGCAATCTGATACGCGGCTGCGGCCTGACCGACACCCTGGGCGCCTGTGGCCAGCCTCATTTCGTTCATCATCTGAAACATGAGGGACAATCCCTGTCCCTCCTCACCCAACAACCACCCCTGACACTCGTCGTGGTCACCAAAGTGCAGGGTTGCTGTTGGGGCCCCATCCCATCCCATCTTGCTTTCGATGCCGCTACAGTACACATCGTTTAGAGGGCCAGGAGTTCCGTCCTCATTAACAAGGTATTTGGGCACAATAAAGAGGCTGATCCCCTTGTACCCACTGGGAGCACCCTCAATGCGGGCGAGGACGCAGTGTACGATGTTTTCGGAAAGATCGTGGTCTCCTGTGCCAATAAAGATCTTTGTTCCCTTGATCTTGAAGGCCTCACCATCTCTTCTTGCCCGGGTGGGTAGATCTGCAAGAAAGGACCCTGCCTCGGGCTCGGTAAGGCACATGGTGCCCGTAAATGTACCCTTTACCATCTTGTCCAGAAAGCGCCGCTTTATTGTCTCGGTGCCGAAGTTCGCGATAAGATTCAGAACACTGGAGCTCAAGGAGGAAAAGGCATAGAACCCCCCGCAGGCCCCATTAAATATCTCTGTTATAGCCATTCCCAGGCTCTCGGGAAGGCCCCAGCCTCCGGCCTCTTTCTCCAGGGTACTGGGAATCCAACCCCCATCAGCGTACTTTCTGAAGGCCGAATGAAAGGCAGGGGGCATGGTGACCTTACCATCCCGGTATTGAGGATTGCTTTGATCTGCCACCCTGTTGAGAGGAGACAGGACATCTATGGCCATGCGCTCTGCTTGGGCCAGGAGCATCTCCATCTGATCCCGGCCGAGATGCTGAAATCGCTCGAATTTCA
>JAUUVE010000037.1 GCA_030589715.1 Desulfobacteraceae bacterium
ACTCAACATTCCTTTGAGGAAGAGCCTTCAATCCTTTACTTTTCAACCCACCAGTACCCTTACTATCCGGGCAGCGGCGCATTCCAGGAGGTGGGAAGGGGGGAAGGAGAGGGGTTTACCGTCAATGTCCCTTTGTCCATCGGACACGGGGATGGTGAGTATGTGGGTATTTTCCAAAGAATCTTAAAGCCCATTGCCACCCAATTTGATCCGGATCTAGTCCTGGTATCTGCCGGGTTTGATATTTATGAGAAGGATCCATTGGGCGGCATGCGCGTGACCCCCACTGGTTTTGCCGGCCTGATGCGGTCCATCATGGATATTGCCGATGAATGTTGTAATGGCAAGGTAGTTGTCACCCTTGAAGGAGGCTATGAACTGGGGGGCCTCAGGGATTCGGTAAGGACGGTCCTGAGGGAACTGGTCGGGGTATCCAAGACCCCTCTTGAGGATATTGTATCACGGGCGGATCGGAATAAGCTGGACAACGCGGTCATGAACGTCTCCCAACATCATAGCAGGTTCTGGAAGAATTTGGAGACTTGAAAGTCACCCCTGACCGATGATTCAGCTGCGGAATCTCCAAGGAGAAAGGAATGAAGCAGATCACAAAAGGCGTCTATTTTATCCAGGGTCAGGATGAGATGATCCCCGATTCCCATGTATACATCCTGGGCCAACCTTCTTCTGGAGACCTTAGCCTCATAGATGGAGGGCTTATGGGGAAGGGGTCTTACAAGGTCCAGTCTATCCAGGGCCTTGGGATCGACCTCTCCCATATCAAGAGGGTGATCATGACCCATACCCACCTGGATCACATCGGCTGCCTCCCCGAGATCCAGAAAGAAATCCCACACGCCGAACTCTGGGTGCACACAAAGGAGGCCGAGGCTTTGGAACAGGGGGATGACAGGTGTGTCTATGGCATGGAGATGTTCAAGAGTATGTGTCAGGCCCAGTACGGGCTCAAGCCAGACTCATTCTCTTTTAGGGTGGATAAAAAGTTAGAGGGGGGAGAAAGCCTAGAAATTGGTGGAATGGCATGGGAGGTACTTTATATCCCGGGGCACTCTCCCGGGAGTATAGGGCTCTATAACCGGGAGAGAAAAATCCTCATACCCGGAGATGTGGTTTACGCAGACTATGCCATTGGGCGCTTTGACCTCCATGGCGCCAGTGGGGCTCAGCACCGAGATTCTCTTATGACCCTGGCGGGTCTGGAGGTGGATATCTTGCTGCCGGGTCACAATCGTATCGTAGAAGACCTCCCGCCTGATTATATCCTAAAAACCGCCAGGCAGTGGGAGCCCTTCTTGGCCTAGGCGGAACCGGCCAGTAAGAGCAAAAATCCAGGCCCAGCCTCCAGCCCATAGGGCTTACGGCCTCTCCGAGCCGGAAGCCGGTGGGAGAACCATGTTTTCCATGTTGGAACAAGGAGTGCCTGGAAAGGGAGGAGTGGTATTATGTCAGAAAAGACCGACAAAAATTTGTCCTATGCCTTTGCAGCCGAGTCAAAGGCCTCAGCCCGTAACATGGTCTTTGCCCAGAAGGCCGAGCGTGACGGCTATCCCCAGATAGCGCGTCTTTTTCGGGCTGTTGCAGATGCCGAATCAGTCCATGCCCGTAAATATCTTATGTTGATGCGGGGAAAAATCGGCTCTACTGAGGAAAATCTTGAGGCCGCCTTCCAAAACGAGATTAAGGCCAATGTGGAGGAATACCCAAAGCTGATAAGGGAGGCATCGGAGGAGGGTGTAACCGCCACCGAGAGGGCCTTTTCTCAATCCCGGGATGTGGAAGACAGACACGCAGAGCTTTACAAAAGTGCCATGAATAACATGCTGGCGGATCGCCAGACAGACTACTATGTCTGCCAGGTCTGTGGTTATGTGAATGAGGATGAGCCACCCGAGAAGTGTCCTGTATGCGGGGCTGTTAAGGGAAAATTTAAACAGGCCCTTTAGGTTATCCCTACAACCAGATCATCTGCAAGCTCGGCAGATGTGGCCACTCTCAACAAGGGATAAAGCGTGTTTCGACGATAGATATCCAGGGTATTATTATGGATCTCTTCGGAGAAGGCCGCAGCGCAATCCTCCAGCAACACGGCCTTGAAATCATAGCAGATGGCATCCAGCGCACTGGTCAAGACACAAAAATTGGTCGTAATCCCTGCAACTGCACAGAGGGTCACCCCCCTCTCCTTCAGCCATTGATCTAGCCCGGTCCCAAAAAAGGCCGAGAATCTGGGCTTTGGAAGCCAAAGATCCTCCCTTTTACGATCAAGTTCATCAATTACCTCTGAACCTCTGGTCCCTGCCAGCGAGTGGGGCTTTATCCGGCCTTTAAATATAAAGTCCTCTTTGTGGAAGGCGTCCGTAGAAAAAACCACCGGCCAGGACTGCCCCCTGAATATCTTGATCAACTCATTTATGGGATCAATGATCCCTCTGGCAAACCGGGTAATGGGGAGGTTCTTTGCTTCTTCGAAATTGTCTTTGACCATATCGATGATCAATAAGGCCAGCCTTTCTGTATCTTCATTTTCCATCTTTCATTCTCTTTAATCGGCCCACAATAAGTCCTGCTGCCTCTTCTATCTGATCCCCTGTATTGCTCCTCCCCACGGTGAACCTGAGCGTCCCCATCCCGATCGCAGGGGGAACACCCATGGCAGAGAGCACATGGGAGAGTTTGACCCCCTTTTCATGACAGGCGGCTCCGGTGGAGGCCATAATCCTGGGCAGACCTTCCAGAATCTGCACCCCCTCCAGACCGGGAACTGAAACACTTAGTGTGTTGGGTAGGCGTCTTTCCGGATGGCCATTTAGCACAAGGCCTTCAACCTCATCAAACAGGTGGTCTTGTAAGCGGTTCCTTAAGGTCTCCATGTTTTCTTGATCATCCCTGAGCCTCTTTTTTGCGACCCGGCAGGCCGCACCAAGACCCGCTGCCAGGATAACGTTCTCTGTTCCAGCCCGTAGCCCGCCCTCCTGGGCCGCCCCATGGATGAGGGGGGTAATGTCTTTTCCTTTGCGGATGTAAAGGGCCCCAATCCCCTTGGGCCCGTAAAGCTTGTGGCCTGCAACGGTCAATAAGTCCACCCCAAGCTCCCTCACGTCCACCTCTATCTTTCCCACGGCCTGGGCTGCATCTGTGTGAACCGCAACACCATATTCCCTTGCTACCTTGGAAATCTCCCCTATTGGCTGGAGTGTGCCTGTCTCATTGTTGGCCAGCATTATGCTAATCAATATGGTCTCGGGCAGAATGGCCTTCCTGACATCGGCAGGATCAACCAGGCCAAAACAATCGACTGGAAGGATTGTCACTCTTACCCCCAGTTCAGTAAGGAATTGGGCCGGTTCAAGGATGGCGGGGTGTTCCACTGAAGACGTGATAATATGAAACCTTTCCGGCCCCTTGAGATCGATGAGGCCTTTCAAGACCATATTGTTGGATTCGCTTCCCCCAGAGGTGAAGATCACTTCTCGGGGCTCAGATCCTATAAGGGAGGCCACTTCTTCCCTTGCCCGATCCATACCCTCCTTGGCCCTCTTTCCAAGAGGATAAGAGCTGGAAGGATTCCCAAATTCCTCTTCAAGATATGGCCTCATGGCCATTAGGACCTCCGGGTCCACCGGAGTGGTACCGTTGTGATCCAAATAAATTGTTGAGCTTTCTGTCTTTGCCATCTGGCACCCCTATCGGTCATAGCCTGGCACGATTTGTAGAACAAATTTTGCCAATTGACAACCAATTAGATTAATGATAATCCTACGCGGACAAATTTTCGGTGTCAAAGGTGTCCTATCGAAATATCGACCTGCTTCAACTACCCCTGATCACTATAAAAAAGGAAATAGCGGATGCCAAGAGAAAATGACAATAAATATATTCTTTGGTTCAATGAGATTGGAATAGAAGACGTTCCCCTGGTGGGAGGGAAAAATGCCTCCCTGGGAGAGATGTATCAAAATCTCGAGAGCAAGGGGATCAAGGTCCCCAATGGCTTTGCCATCACCGCTGAGGCCTACCGATACTTCCTGGAGTACTCCGAGATCGGTGATGAAATCGAGAAAATCCTGGAAGACCTGGACACCAGTGATCTGGATAACCTTATGAGAAAAGGGAGAAATGTCCGCGAAGTCATCAAGGATGCGGTATTCCCACCCGACCTCACCGAGGCCATCTGCAAGGCATACGATCAACTGGCGGCCGAGTTCGGTCAACAGGGGCTCGACAATCTTGATGTTGCAATCCGATCATCGGGCACCGCAGAGGACCTGCCCGATGCCTCCTTTGCCGGCCAACAAGACACCTTCTTGAACATCCAGGGGGAAAGAAGCGTCCTTGGCGCCTGCCACAGGTGTTTTTCCAGCCTCTTTACAAACCGGGCCATCTCCTACCGTCATGATAAGGGCTTTGGCCAGTTTGATGTGGCCCTTTCCATAGCAGTTCAGAAAATGGTCCGAAGCGACCACGCCTATTCAGGGGTTATCTTCTCTATTGATACGGAGACGGGATTCAAGGACGTGGTTTTTATTACCGCCGCTTACGGTCTGGGTGAAAATGTGGTTCAGGGCGCGGTCAATCCGGACGAATACTACGTCTTTAAGCCGACCCTTAGGATGGGGAAACGGGCTATCATCGGTCACAAGGTGGGGGACAGGGACATAAAGATGGTCTATTCCGTTGAAGACAATGCCACAGTAAGAAATGTGGCCACCACCCTTGAAGAAAGACATCGGTATGTCTTAGAAGACGACGAAATCCTGAAACTGGCTCAATGGTCCTGCATCATTGAAGATCACTACGGAAAACCCATGGATATTGAATGGGCCAAGGACGGAGATGGTGTTCACACCGGCACGGGGGAGCTTTTTATTGTGCAGGCGAGACCCGAAACCATTCACTCCCGGAAAGACACAAGCACTTACGAGAACTACAAGCTCCTTGAAAAGGGAAAGGTTCTGACTACCGGGAGCGCTGTGGGTACAAAGGTGGGTCAGGGGCTGGCCAATGTGATTCTTTCGGCGCGCGACATACAGAATTTCCGACCGGATCAGGTCCTGGTCACAAACATGACCGACCCTGACTGGGAACCGATCATGAAGATCGCCTCGGCCATAGTAGCCAACAAAGGCGGACGTACCTGCCACGCAGCCATTGTGTCAAGAGAACTTGGTGTCCCCTGCGTCATCGGGACAGGAAACGCCGACGAGATGATAAAGACCTTCCAGGAGATTACCGTGTCCTGCTGCGAGGGAGAAACCGGCTATGTCTACGAAGGGCTGTTAAAGGTTGAAGTTGATCGGGTTGACGTTAAGGACATCCCAAAGACCCGGACCAGTATCATGATGAATGTGGGCATGCCCGAAAAGGCCTTTGCCCAGGGCATGATTCCCAATGAGGGTGTTGGTCTGGCCCGGCAGGAGTTTATTATCAACTCTCACATCGGCATACACCCCCTGGCATTGCTCGAGTATGATAAGCTTAAGGAGAAGGCAAGGGAAGATCAGAAGGTAGCAGGCGTGGTTTACAAGATCGATCAGCTCACGGCCGTCTACAGTGACAAGAGACAGTTTTTCATTGACAAGCTTGCCGAAGGGGTGGGACGGATCGCTGCAGGATTTTATCCCAATGATGTTATTGTCCGGTTGTCCGATTTCAAGACCAATGAATATAAAAATCTTCTGGGCGGGTACCTCTATGAACCCACCGAGAATAATCCCATGATAGGCTGGAGGGGGGCCTCGCGCTATTATGATAAAACATTCATGCCTGCCTTTGAGCTAGAGTGTATTGCCCTCCATAAGGTCCGCAATGAGATGGGGCTGACAAATGTCAAGGTGATGGTGCCTTTTTGCAGGACCCCTGAGGAGGGCAAAAAGGTGATTGACCTTATGGGGCGCTTTGGGCTCGTTCAGGGAGAGGATGGACTAGAGGTCTATGTGATGTGCGAAATCCCAAGCAACGTAATTTGCGCCGATCAGTTTGCCGATATATTTGATGGTTTCTCCATAGGCTCCAATGACCTCACCCAGCTCGCCCTTGGGCTTGACCGTGATTCTGCCCTGGTCTCCCATATCTATGACGAGAGGAATGATGCGGTAAAGAGGCTGATGGCCCAGGTGATTGAAGTGGCAAAGAAAAGGGGAAAGAAGATAGGGATTTGCGGCCAGGCCCCCAGCGATTTTCCGGACTTTGCCGATTTCCTGGTCGAGTGCGGCATTGATTCAATAAGCCTTATTCCGGATACGGTTATAAAGACTCGGATTGCTATTGCAAAGAAGGAAAAAGAGCTGGGTATTTCACCGGAGAAATAGGAACAAATGGATACGGTAAGAATCTTGGGAACAGGCTCTTATGTTCCACCAAAGGTCCTGACAAATTTTGACTTACAGAAAATGGGCCTGGACACTACCGATGAATGGATTGTTCAGCGCACAGGAGTATGCGAGAGAAGGATCGCAGACCCTGGTGTAAACACCTCAGACCTGGGTTATAAAGCCTCACTTAAGGCGCTTGAGGCGGCAGGTTTGACAGCCAAAGACCTCGACCTTATCATGGTGGCCACCATCACCCCGGACACGTGTTGCCCTTCGGCTGCCAACTGGCTTCAGGCCAGCTTGGATGCACCACAGGCCGTGACCTTCGATGTTGCTGCGGCCTGCTCCGGTTTTATATTCGCACTAAATGTGGCGGAGCAATATTTAAAGACCGGGGCCTCAAACTATATCCTGGTGGTGGCATCCGAAGTGATGACCCGGACACTCGACTGGACCGATCGAACCACCTGTATCCTTTGGGGCGACGGAGCAGGTGCGGCCATTTTGGCCATGGGCCAGGAAGGTCCGGAACTCCTCTCCACCCACCTCCACACAGATGGTGCCAGCGGTCAGGACCTTTTGTTGCCAGGGGGCGGCTCTAGAACAACCCCAATCTCTCATGAAAGCGTGGACAAAGGGCTTCACACCCTTAACTTGATCGAAGCCAATTCCAGTTTCAGGGTAGCGGTGAGGCATTTTATCGAATCAATTAAGGAGGCGGCCCAATTCAATACCGTTCCTATAGAGGATATCGACTGGTTTATTCCGCACCAGGCCAATTTCCGGATGTTCCAGTCCATGGCCAAAACCCTGAAGATCCCCATGGAGAAGTTCTATGTGACCCTCCATAAGTACGGCAACATCTCTTCCGCTTCCTGCGCCATCGCCCTCGATGAGGCGGTCCGGGATGGAAGTATAAAGAAAAGGGATTTGGTCTGTCTTCCGGTTTTTGGGGGCGGCCTTACCTGGGGAAGTGCTCTCATAAGATGGTAGTCAGTCGGACCAGATGATTCTTGAAAAACTACAAGAAATGAAAATCGGGTTCGAAACCCGATCCCAGGCCTTCTCCGACTCGCTCCCCACCCTCGTCATGATCCACGGGGCAGGGGGTCACTCGCAGATTTGGCAAAATCAGACGCGTCTTCTGAGGGATTCGGTCAATGCCCTGGCCCTGGATCTCCCTGGCCACGGGAAAACCGAGCCCCCGGCCAGAAACACCGTGGAAGAGTGCGCCCACTGGTTGTCCGAAGTTCTCAATGCCCTATTCGAGGAACCCGTTTTCCTGATGGGTCATTCCTTTGGTGGCGCCATTGTGCAACAGACCGCCCTCCTGTATCCGGACTTGCTCCACGGTGTGATCCTTGTTGGCACAGGCCCCCGCCTGAAGGTTGCCCCGGTGTTTTTGGAAGGCCTTTTGAACGACTTTGAACAGATCATTGATTCCATCATAGAGTTTGCTTACGCCCCCGAGGCCAACAGTTCGATGATGAGAGAGGGTGCCAGGCTAATGAAAGAGGCAGGATCAGGGGTTGTTCATGGAGATTTCCTGGCCTGTGACCGGTTTGATCTCCGAAATGAGGTGGATAAGATCCAGCACCCCTGCCTTATTATCTGCGGGGATCAGGACAAATTGACTCCCATATCCCTCTCTGAGTCACTCAACAAATCTATCAAGGGGAGCAGGCTTGAGATCATTCCATCAGCGGGACACATGGTCATGATAGAGAAGTATGAGATCTTAAACGATTGCGTGACGGATTTTATTGAAACGGTGGAAAATAGTTCTGACTAACCAAGCCCCGCCTCCTTGCCCGTATCGCCCCAGAACAAGCAAATCCCGTCATGGGGGTCTCTGCGATCTCCCGCCCTTCGACGAGACCAGATACTCCCTGCCCGCCACCTGCCCGCTTGTGCCTCGCATGGCAGGCGGGTCGGCTTTGACAACCTTTTCTTTTGGTTATATATTTCTGAAAAAAGCAACCCCTTATCCAAATTGTTAACCCTCAGCGTAAGATAAGGAGTGACCTATGGCTGAAGATACTTCAAGAATCCCGGTCATCCGGAGCATGACGAGCAAAGATTTGGATCGAATTGTTGAGATCGATACCCAGATCCTTGGCCAATCCAGACCGAATATTGGGAGATGAAATTGGAACTGGCTGAAAAACGTTCACCCATTGCTTTGTTGATAGTAGAAATGGACGGAAAGGTCATCGGATTTATTATTGGTGATGCCAGCGGATGGGAATACGGGGTGCCGGAGCAGGTGGGATGGATCGATACAATTGGCGTCGACCCGGCCTATCAAAGGAAGGGATCGCTCAAATGCTTTTCACCGAAATGATCAACCACCTGAGAAAGGTCGGGGTAGATACCATATATACCTTTGTGAACTGGCGCGACTGGAGTCTCTTACGGTTCTTTGATTCAATGGGCTTTACCAGAGGAGATATGATCAACCTGGAGCTGAAGATCTAATATCGTAGGCGTTCACAGGTTCAGAGGTTCAGGATTCAAGGGTTCACCAAAAATCTCCATCACTCCACTACTCCAGACTCTATTTGTCATATGAGTGTGGACTGAGATCAGAGCACAACGAAATGACCCGTGAACGTATGCGAGGGTGTATTATTTGAAGATACTACTTGTTTACCCCTATTGTCTTGATGAAAGGCTTCATGAGGAGGATGTGAGCGTCGTCCCCATTGGTGTCTATTATGTTGGCGCTGTCCTGAGAGAAAATCATTACGACGCAGAGATATTAAACTGGCACCATATCAACAAGACACCCGAGAGGATCAAAGAGGTCCTTTTGGAAAAAGCCCCTGATGTAATCGGATTCTCAGTTCTTCATGCAAACCGCTGGGGTGCCATAGAGATTGCGCGAATCGCCAAGCAGATCAATCCCAGTGTCAAGATCGTATTTGGGGGTATTGGGGCCACCTTTTTGTGGAGGCACCTGCTGGACAACTTCAATGAGGTAGATTTCATCGTCCTGGGTGAAGGAGAATACAGCCTCTTGAATTTGGTAAAATTGATTGAAAAGGAAGACTATGGGTACCTGGAGAAAGTCAAAGGGATCGCCTTCAGGAAGAATGGCACTGGCTCCAGGACAGGTGATGCCGAGGCAATCCAGGACCTCGATAGTCTCCCGATTCCTGCCAAATATTTTGAATATCACCACCTCTCTTCCACAAGGGGATGCCCGGAGAACTGCACCTTTTGTGGTTCACCTCAATTTTGGGGACGTAAGGTCAGGTTCCACTCCCCGAAGTACTTTGTTGACCAGCTGGAACTCCTATATGAGAAGGGAATCAGTTTTTTTTACTTCTCAGATGACACATTTACAATAAGAAAAGACCGCGTGATCGAGATCTGTAAGCAAATTCTGGAAAGAGGCCTAAAAATCTCCTGGGTGGCAATTTCCGGGGTCAATTACGTCAATAAAGAGAGTTTATACTGGATGAGAAAGGCCGGATGCATTCAGATCAGCTATGGGGTGGAGAGTGGCTCTCAGGGGATAAGAAGTGTCCTAAACAAAAAGATCAACACCGAACAGATAAGGCGGGCCTTTGACCTCACCACAAGACACGGAATCCTTGCCCGTGCCTATTTTATTTATGGTGCCCCCGGTGAAAGCTGGGCTACCATTCAAGAGACCATAGATCTAATCAATGAGATCAAACCCCTCAGCACTATCTTCTACATCCTTGACATATTTCCGGGTACAGCACTCTATTCCGATCTGAAGAGGAGGTCCCATGTCACAGATGACGCATGGTTAAGACAAATAGAAGACATCATGTATTTCGAAACCGACCCCAGTTTGTCCCAGGAATTGATTTTGGGGTTTGGCGAAAAACTAAGGAATGAGTACCACAAAAATCTCCCGGGCTTTGCCGATGCAATTGAACTGCTGGACAGCAAAGAATTCTATAAAATGCATTCTGATTTCCTATCAAGACTTGCCATGACCTTTAGTCACGGCGACTATGCCGGGGTCGATGCCATTGAGGGAAAAGAGAGGGCTGCTGAAAAACTATATGAGAAATCACTGGGCTATTATCCTAACCATAGGGCCTATTTGGGACTGGGAATAATCAAACAAAAAAACGGATCCAACAAAGAATCTATCAGGATACTCTCTCAAGCAGTTGAGAAATTCCCAGACAGCCGGCCGCTGAATATTTGCCTGGGGATAAGCCATATGAATCTGAGAGACTATGAGATGGCCCTTTCGTGCTTTCTCAAGTTTAAAGGCTCAAGAGAGGTGGACCAATACATTGCAGAGTGTTACAAAGGCATTGAGAGGTCATGAAAGGGGGTTATATATATGGCGGAAACTCCGAAATTCAGTTCTAAAAGGGAATATAGATATATATAGATGGACATTTTTTGCCCTATTATGGGATGTATCCTATAATTAAGGGATGGCATGGTGTACGTAGGATACCGATGAAGGGTAGTTATAACTTCATCGGTGTAGATGATAAATTCACCCCATGGATATTTTTAATCAGGTTTTCATCTGAAGATTTACTTCAGAAGATACCGGAAATTGTTGAAAAGGCCAAAAAGATAGGGCATGAAATTGGTTTAAGCGATGAAGAGATAGAGGATCTAATAGTCATATTTGATCGGGAGGGCTATAGTGCAGAATTATACAGGTTTCTTGATGGTAAGGATAGGAAAAATAAAAAAAGAAGAGCGATATTTATTAGCTGGGCCAAGTACTATGGCTACTCAAAGGAGAAAGGCAAGGGGAAGATTTATATAAGGAAAGAAGGTGTGGTAATCCGGATGCGGAACAGAGAAGTGCTCATCAGGGTGCCAAACGTTCTGAACAAGTTAAAATACCAGAACTGGCAAAATTTTGAACTAGAGTGGAAAGGAACCCCGGGACATCGAAATTTTATTTACCAGACTGTTGAAACCGATCAAAGCGGCAAGGTTAAAAT
>JAUUVE010000118.1 GCA_030589715.1 Desulfobacteraceae bacterium
ACGAGCCGGAGGTCCTCAGGACCGGATTTCTGAACCGGAATGACCCCACTGGGGATTTGACAAGACGTGGGTATTCATATTATGCAGTGGAAACTTTGCGATCTGCGCGGTTAGCCTAAGGGCGGTACATGTTGACAAAAGGCTTTATCACCGCAAAGGCGCAAAGGGCGCAGGTCCTACCCTCCGGCCTGGAAGCCCTACGGGCTGGAAGCGGGGCCGGAGGCTGCGTCTTGAGCGAAACGGGCGGTGAAAAAGTAATTCAACAGGTACAAATTTTGGAACTCTAAAGTCGTCAATGGAGAAGAGATATGTTTAAGGCAATTATTGTGATGTTTATAGGGACCATCATTGTCTCCATCGGAAATGGGCTCCTTAGCAAGGGCCTGCGTGCGTTACAGGAGCTGGACTGGTCCGGCCCCTTTTGGTCTACCGGTCTTCACTATATAGGCACTGCAGCCAGAGATCCGATTATTGTAGTTGGAGTTGTTTGTCATGCGACATTTTTCGCCTTGCTGTTAGTGGCGTTTTCCCTGGGCGACCTAAGCCTTGTATTACCCATTACCTCCTTCACATACCTATTTGCCGCAATAATTGGAAAAATCTATCTGAATGAAGATGTCAATGCCTTGAGATGGATAGGCTCCATTATTATTGTGGCAGGTGTGTTTGTGGTATTGGTAGGTGAGGGAAGAAAAGAAGTGAGGCAGGATAACAATACCAAAGACAAGGTCAAGTCAGCCCTTTATGTGGGACACCAAAATTCTTGATCCCTAGGTGCCGTGAAATCCTTCCCCTTCTCACCATCATCTCTTGGGAGATCACGTAATTATGGAAGAGAAACATTTTGGGCCTGTATGGTTTATTCCCGGCGAAAACAGTGGCAAATACCCCTTTTGCCATTCGATCTATATTGAACGTGCTGATGTTTTGATTGACCCTGCTTCCGACAGGAAAAGGCTCACCCAAATTCGAGAAAATCATGGGATTGGGGCGGTCTGGCTGAGCCATTGGCATGAAGATCACCTGATGCACCTGGATCTATTTGATGATCTGCCACTGTCTATCTCGAAGACAGACGCACCCCCCCTTTCCGATCTTGAGCTCTTCTTGGATTCTTACGGGATGGATGAGGAGGATGAACGCCAGCATTGGCGAGTCATATTAAGAGAAAATTTCCATTTCCGGCCTCGAAAGCCATCCTCTTTCTTACATGATGGAGAGATCATCCAGTTGGATGGGACGAAAGTGGAAGTGATCAGCACCCCTGGTCATACACCTGGGCACCTATCATTCTGGTTTCAAGAACTCGGGATAATCTTCTTGGGCGATTACGACCTAACCAGGTTCGGGCCGTGGTACGGTGATGTTGACTCAAGCATCGAAGAAACCATTTGGTCTGTAAAACGTCTACGCGATATCCCTGCAAAGGTGTGGCTCACTGCACATGAGACCGGTGTATTTGAGGAGCCCCCAGGAGATCTATGGGATCAATACTTAGGGGTTATCGATGAAAGAGAAACAAAGCTCCTGGAACTCCTTGAGAAACCTCAGACCCTTGAGGATATTGTTGGTGCCTGGATCATCTATGGGAGGCCAAGGGAGCCCAAGGCCTTCTTTGAGTTCGGCGAGCGGGCACACATGAAGAAGCATCTGGAGAGGCTCATAAACCAAGGTATAGTTACAAAGGATGGGGATAGATACCGGAGGTTGTAGGATGAAATACTTTGAAGGAACAAGGCATCATCAAAAGGGGACTAACTTATGAAAACAACGATGGTCATTCCATCTTATTGGGCACGGGAAAGCGCTGTAGGCGCAAAGGCCGCAGACGCGGTCTACGATCATCCCACCCCCCTTGACCAAGAAGGAACCCTTGGAAGGGTACTTGAAAGCCTTGGTATCCTCAAAGAAAAGGACTTCGAGCTTGTGGTCATTGCAGTGGCCAACACTGAAGATATCGAAGCAAGGGTCGAGAAAAAGGTCTCTCATATCATCTCATCTGCTCCTTCCCATGTGAGAACCCTCCTCTTCAGCCACTCTCATCTGAGACGCATCCATAAGGTGATGACGGAGTC
This sequence comes from Desulfobacteraceae bacterium, assembly GCA_030589715.1. Classification (GTDB taxonomy): domain Bacteria; phylum Desulfobacterota; class DSM-4660; order Desulfatiglandales; family Desulfatiglandaceae; genus JABMQV01. The sequence continues at coordinate 2,076 of JAUUVE010000118.1, forward strand.
GGGTGGGGAAAAATTTATCAACCTCTTGAAACTTCGTGGTTACTCGAACATCCGAAACCTCTGTCTGTTTCTGCCCCATCTCCTCTCATCTGACACTGCCGTTCTTATTGACGATGATGAGGTCTTCGAAGACCCGGCCTTCATGGGAAAGGCACGTGAATTCATAGGCAGGGACCTGGACGCTGGATTTGTTGGCGCTGTGGCGGGTTACTATCTTCAGCCTGATGGCGACTGGCACGTAGGGCGTGACAAGGAACCGTGGATGGAGCATTGGGACAAGCTGGAGAGGATGAATGAGGCCTTTGAGAAGATTATCGGGAGCGGCCCAAGGCTCAAGGAGACCCCTTTCGTCTTTGGTGGAAATATGGTTGTCCACAAGGAGGTCTTTACCCGCATCCCCTTCGATCCGATTGTGACAAGGGGGGAAGACATCGATTTCCTGATAAATATAAAGATGTTTGGATACAAATTCTTCCTCGATAACACCCTCTCTATCAAGCACTTGCCACCTTCCAAGTCACACCCTGTCTGGAAGCAGCTTCGCGAGGACATATATAGGTTTGTGCGTGAGAGGGCAAAGCTAAGGGATCAGGAACCGGAGAAGGATATGGTCCGCGTGTCAGTGGAAGAGCTCGAACCTTACCCCGGGGCATTCCTGGGGGACGATCTGGAAGATAAGACAGAGAGGGCGTGCAGGGTCCTCGCGGATCACTACCGTGCCCAAGGGTGTGAGGCTGACGCCAAAGAGGCCCTCAAAAATATTGAAATTTCAAGGGGCCAGGCTGTTCCCGAAAAAAACGCCTTCCACCAGCTTCTCCGTATAAAGAGGTTATGGGAAGAAATGATGCATTTTACCGCTCAGGAAGATATAAGGGAGAGGCTGAGACGCCTTTTTGCCTCATCATAAACCTTGTTATTGCCTAATACAACGGATAGGCCAGATCCTCAATCTCGATTCCCTTATGAGGTGTTTGAAGATATGGGTGCGGCCGCAAAAACTGAGTGCATGGAACTCTCTTTTAAGAAAATCCCGCTAGAGCGACACCAGGACTATGGACTGAGCATGAGGCATCGAATTTAAGTGAAAGGAGAACAGAATTTGAACCTACTCTTCATACCCAAAGTTTTTCCCAGGGCCAGCGTCATTGGAGGTCCCATTCTTATTCATCACAGGATCAAGAACCTTTCCAAAATGGGTCATCGGATAACAGTCCTGGCACCTGCCGCCTCAGATGAGGACCTCAAGGATAAGAGTCTTGAGCCTTACTGCGAAGAGATCATACTTATTGATTCTCCAAAGGGGAGAACCTCCCAAGAGATTCAGGAGCTCTCAGCCAAACTAAGGCGCCCCCCCTTCTTTCTTTCAGGTGACGGAGGTTATGACCCGAACCTGGATGAGGCCTTCAGGTCTCTCCTTGCAAGACACCCCTATGACGCCATAATCGCCGAATACTCGATGATGGGTCAATATCTTGAGGGTGCAAAGGAAATCATTCCCCGGCGTACTATGACTATCATTTCCGTTCACGAGTGTTACACAGAGGCCTTCCGCCAGCGGGCAAGCAAGGGAGAGGCCATATCCGAAGAGACAACCAGAGAGCTATTCCAATACGAGTTCGAGATGTACCGTTCTGTTGACCATATCCTTTCCCTTACCCGGGAGGATATGGAGACTCTCCTTCGCCTTGAATCAAGGCTCAAAGGAAAGACGGCCGTTGTCCCCCATGGCGTGGACACCGAATTCTACACCCCTCCCCCTGAAAAGTCCTGGGATACAAATAACATACACTTCCTTGGAAATTTCCAGCATCACCCCAACGTAGATGCGGTACAAAACTTCATGACCCATTGTTGGGGAAAGATATCAAGCCAAGTCCCGGACGTCATCTTTCATGCCATTGGATTCTCGCCCCCGCTTGAACTTCTGGCCCTCAGGAACGACCACGTCATTGTTCGGGAGGGGGGAGCACACTCCGACGTGAGGAAAACCTATTGGGAGAGCGACCTCTTCGTGGCCCCCATCGAGTTAGGTGGAGGGTTCCGGGGAAAGTTGCTGGAAGCCTTGGCCTGCGGGCTTCCCATTGTCTCGACCCGCCTCGCGGCATTCGGCATAGAACCCGTAAACGGAAAAGAGATGTTTGTGACAAACAATTACGATCAATTCACCGAATATACCACAAGGCTCCTCACTGAGGTCCGGCTCAGAAAGGAGATGAGTACACAGGCTCGCGCCCTTGGGGTGCGCTTCGACCACAAAAACGCAGCCAAGAAGCTGAATGACGTGATAGAGGCCTACCACAGGCAAGAATAAAGCGATTTCTTGGGCGTGCAGGGCCAAATCCCTCAGTTTTTTCTTGACCAAACAGTGACTAAGGGAGTAAAAGGCCATATTAGGAAAGAATCGTCAATCTTACGTAATGAGGGTAATCCCGGTAACTTCACTCAGAGGCTTCACTCAAACCGCTGCCCGTATGGGCAGCAATCGATCGTCACATGCGGCTTGTGCAATCTATGAGTACCAACACATCAGCAATTTCAGCTAGTTATATAAACCCTGGTACCTTTTTCAGTATACACAGCATACATTGAAAAAGGAATGCTCATCAATAATTTCGAAAAAAGGAGGTGTGAAGGGATGAAAAGATTTTTCTTGCTTCTCTTGATTGGCCTATTCTTGTCCGGGTGTGCGGCCGCGGCAAAAGAATCTGGATTTTGGGAGCACGATACCATGTATAAGAATTGGGCTCACCTTGGGTACAGTTGGTTCGGATACAATAAGCCCACAGTTGAGACGGGAAAGAAATCCGTCGAACAAAAATGGTGGGGTATACCCGAACCTGGTCCTGCCATAGAAGAATGACATATTTGGAAGGAAATCCCATAGGGGACCCCAAATCTGGGGATTCGGATAAACCACACTGACTGGGTCATTGAACTTTTGTAGTCTTTCCGTAAGGGCCTTATGGCCTGATTTTCCACCTTTTGGAATACGATGGTACTGCTATCATTCAGTAATCGTAAGAGTTAGAGACCTTTGGTTTGTTGGGTGTCTTTGAAAGGATCAATGGTAAGGGCAATTCTTAACTAACCACTTAGGATAAAGGGGGAAAGGACATGAACAAGGGAGATTTAGTCAACGAGGTGGCCAAGGTCGTTTGCACCAAGAAAGAGGCGCAGGAAGCAGTGAATTGTGTATTCTCAAGCATTACCAAGGCGCTAAAAAAGAAGGATACAGTGACACTTATTGGTTTCGGGACCTTTAAGGTGCAGAAAAGAAAGGCCCGGAAAGGCAGAAATCCGCAGACTGGTGAACCGATCAAGATCAAGGCCAAGAGGGTCCCTAAGTTTGTGGCTGGGAAGGCCTTGAAAGACGCTGTGTAAAAACCATAAACGAAATCTTTATATGGCCCTCACTGGGAGCAGCCTCTCCTGGTGGGGGCTATCTTGTTTTTGGATCAAGGCCCAGCTTTTTTAGGCCAATCGATCAGGTCAGGTCAACCCTCCTCATATTGACATGAATCCCTCAATTCCGTTATTGTGCACATCAAGATTGGGAAAGGTCGTGAAGAGGCACAAAATTGATTGACTTTCCTTGGAAGCCTGTGATAGAGAAAATCCGGTTTTCCCCAAATGGGAGAGGCCACTGGCCTTGCCTACGCTAATGGACAAAGACCTCAAAAAAACCATCAAAGACTTGGGCTTTTTTAGCACTGTTGGTATGGCTATGGCCTTCTCTATCGCACTGGGGGCACTGATCGGCTATTACCTGGACAAATGGCTTGACACCAAGCCATGGCTGTTCTTTATCTTCTTTGGTTTCGGCATTGCCGCTGCGTTCAGCAACCTTTACAAACTCTACAAAAAGGCCGACAAATTCTAATGGAATGGCGAAAAGTATCCAAGGTGCTCAGGACCTTTAACTGGATCATCCTCTTTGTCTTAGCTTCTATCAGTTTCCTTTTCACAAGCCCTGCCTTTACTCTGGGTATAATCCTTGGGGGCCTGATCATTATTGCCAACTTTAATGTGCTTCAACACACCGTGATTAGAGGCTTTTCCCCTGACGAATCATTGCATGGAAGGAAGGCATCCATTATTGCAAAGTACTATCTTCGGCTTGCAGCAATGGGGTTTATTATCTTTATCTTGATCAGGCAACAGTGGGTTCATCCTGTGGGGTTGGCTATCGGCCTTTCCATAGTGGTCGTGAGCATCGTTTGCCTTGGAATCCACATGATTTGGAAAACATCTTCCAGGGGGGCAATATAGACTATGGGATACCATTATTTTTTCTTAAGCGAATTCGGTTCAGCCATCGGGCTGGAGCAGTTCTTCCACGTACACCTTCATGTGGTACACTCTTGGCTGGTCGCGCTCGCCATAGTCATAGGTGCCATATTTTTGGCCAGGAGTATCAAGCTCGTTCCGGGTAAGCGGCAGAATGTACTTGAGGTGATCGTGGGTGGGCTTGAAGATTTTATGGTTGATATCACAGGCCCTGAAGGAAGATTCT
>JAUUVE010000388.1 GCA_030589715.1 Desulfobacteraceae bacterium
ATCCTCACAGGAACCGGGAAAAACTTCATTGCAGGAGCCGACATAACCGAGATCAAGGGCGTAAGGGACAAGGATCTTCTCTTTTCGCGGGTAATGGAGGGTAATCGTTTTATGAATAACATTGAGGATGGTCCCAAGCCCGTGATAGCAGCCATCAACGGTAACTGCCTTGGGGGCGGAATGGAAATCGCCATGGCCTGTCATTACCGGATTGCGGCCCAAGGAGTCCAGGTGGGGCAACCAGAGGTTCAGATCGGTCTTATCCCAGGCGCAGGCGGGACTCAGAGACTTCCCCGTTTGGTTGGGCTTCCGGATGCCCTCCAGATGATCACCACAGGCAAGGGGATCCCTGCTGAACAAGGGATGGAAAAGGGATGCATCGATGAGATAGTCCCACATGAGTATCTACTGGAAAAAGCCCTTGACGCGGCCCGACGCTTTATGTCCGGCGAACTGGATCACAGGACTCGTCTTACACGCATGCGCACGGATCGGCTTCCGAGCACTGAAGAAAAGCAGGGGATCATGGCCTTTGCCAAGCAGATGGCGGCAGAGAAGGCCAAAGGCTACATTGCCCCTTTCAAGGCTATGGAGGCCATGGAAAGAGGGCTCAGCGATGATTTTGAGGCGGATATAAAGCGTGAGGCAGAACTCTTTTGCGACTGTGCTGTTTCTGACATAGCCAAGAACCTCATCGGAATCTTCCTTAATACCCGAACGGCAGGGAGACTCCCACGGATCAAAGGGATAGAACCACAAAAGATCCGGACCGTAGGGATGCTTGGAGGCGGGGTCATGGGCTCGGGTATCACAAATCTCCTACTTCGCCACGGTTTCAATGCCATTCTCTGGGACATCAACGAAGAGGCCATCCAGCAGGGTCTTTCGGCGATTCGAAAGACCTTTGCGTATCCCATCAAGAAAGGGAAAATGACCGAGGAAGATCTCGATCGATTGATGCAGGAGCACCTGACTACTACCATTTCTATTAAGGATCTGGGCAAGGTAGACCTGGTAATCGAGGCTGTGTTAGAGGACATGAAGATCAAACAGGACCTCTGGAAACGTCTTGAGGGGATCTGCAGGCCCGATGCGGTCTTTGGAACGAACACATCGGCCTTGCCCATCATGGAGATGGCCTCGGTGCTGATGGATCCGGGTCGGATGATCGGCCTTCATTTTTTCAATCCAGCCGAGCGGATGCAGCTTCTGGAGATAATCTGTGGGAAGGAAACCTCGGATCAAACCCTGGCCACGAGTGTGGGCTTTGCAAGAACCATTCGCAAGGTGCCCATCGTGGTCAATGATGGCCCCGGCTTTTACGTCTCGAGGCAGCTTTCGGCACTCCTGGGCGAGTCTACCTTCCTTGTAGGTGAAGGGGTTGATCCTTCCCGGATCGAGGAGGCCATACTCGAGTTCGGGATGCCCATGGGACCCGCAACACTGAGTGACCTCACTGGGATTGATATCGGTTACCATGTGTTAAAAAACTTCGAGCAATCCTTTGGAGAACGCTGGAAGATGTCGCCCATTTATGAGAGGGTTTATCAGACCGGATGCTATGGGCGAAAGACAAGAGCAGGCTGGTATGACTACAGCGGTGAGGAGCCTGTCACCAACCCGAAGGTGCTCGAGATGGTTGATAGGTATCTGAAGGAAAAGGGTATCGCACCAAAAGAGGTGTCTTCCCAGGAGATCGTGGATCGGATGCTGGCTCGGGCTATTAACGAGGCCGTGTACATGATCCGGGAGGGGATCTGCGATAGACCCCAGGATATGGACCTGGCCATGATCTACGGAACCGGTTTCCCCCCTTATCGGGGAGGAATCCTACGTTACGCAGACGCATGGGGAATCCGCAATGTGTACGAGCATCTCGTGAACCTGGAGGCAGAGCATGGGATCAGGTTCAAACCTGAAACCCTCCTCAAAGAAATGGCCGAATCAGGAGACACCTTTTACAAAGATTAAAAGAGCTACCGGTAAGGATAAAAGGAGGATGATCATGGGATTAAAGACTTTTGATGAATACTATGGACGTTTGAAGAAGTTGAGGAGGAATATGTATATGGGTGGCGAGAAAATAGACAGGACTGATGAAAGGATCGCCGGGCAGTTACGGGTTATCAAAGAGACCTATGACAGGGCGAATGATCCGGAATGGGAGGAGCTGTGCACCGCAACATCTCATTTAACAGGAGAGAAGATCAACAGGTTCACCCATATTCATCAAAGCGTGGATGACCTTTTGAAGAAACAACAGATGACGAGACTCTTATGTCACCGGGTGGGGGGCTGTATTATGAGGTGTATGGGCATCGATGGCATGAATGCCCTTTCAGTGGTCACCTATGAGATGGATCAATTCCTGGGCACTGAAACAAACCAAAATTTTTTGAAGTATCTCAGATATTGGCAGGATAATGATATATGTGCCAATTGCGCCCAAACTGACACCAAAGGTGATAGGATAAAAAGACCCCATGAGCAGGCTGACCCTGACCTCTACCTGAGAATAATCGAGAGCAGGCCCGATGGTATTGTGGTAAGAGGGGCAAAGATCGATAATACCACTGCACCGGTAAGCGATGAAATAATAGCCATACCCACTCGATTCATGACCGAAAAGGATCACGATTATGCCGTTGCATTTGCTGTGCCTGCTGATTGGGAAGGTGTAAAAATGCTCGTTAGGGCTACATATCACCATGGGAGGAAACATCTAAAAGCCCCTATTGCCGAATACGGAGATGCCGAGTCATTTACCATCTTTGATGATGTCTTCGTTCCTCGGGAAAGGGTCTTTCTGGATGGCAAGGGAGACCCAAGGCAAACGCCCTTTGCTGGATTCCTCGCCCTGCTTTTCGCTCACTATCACCGGCATTCCTACACCGGATGCAAACCTGCCGTATCAGAAGTTCTTGCCAGTGCGGCGGCACTGGTATCCGAATAC
>JAUUVE010000267.1 GCA_030589715.1 Desulfobacteraceae bacterium
AACTCGGACCTGTCATAAAGGATAAGGTGATAAGATTTGAAGTACTCCCTGAAGATGAATGGGAGGCCAAACTTAACGAAATGTTGGAAATGGCACATCAATGAACGTAAATGACTTATAGAGAATTAGACGAAGTGTGGAAACTGTCATGTCCGCCATGATCGATGATCTCCAGAATTCTGACAATCTTCCGGATAGGGCAGGGGAGGTGTCCGTTGTTCAGACGCACATCTCGCTTGTCTTTGTGGCAGATGATTTTGTCTATAAGGTTAAGAAGCCGGTCAATTTTGGCTTTCTTGACTTCTCAACCCTTAAAAAAAGAGAACATTACTGCCATCAGGAGGTGAAGCTCAACAGGAGGCTTTCAAAGGGGATCTACATCGATGTTTTACCTGTCATCTTTGACGGGGAAAAATACACCCTGAAAGGCGGCCCCGGAGAAGTGGTGGAATATGCCGTCAAAATGAAACGGATCCCGGATAAAAAACTGATGAGGTCCCTTTTTAGCAAGGGTGAACTCACCGAGGAGCACATAAGGAAGGTTGCTGATGTCCTTGCCAGGTTTCATTTGAATGCCCTCAGGACCCCTGAGATAGATCAGTTTGGTAGACCTGAAAGTTTTAAAGTCAATACGGACGAGAACTTTGAACAGGTTGAGAAATATATCGGGATAACCATCCAGGAAGAACAATTTGATGCCCTGCGGAGATGGACAGAGGCTTACTACAGCTCAAACAGAGATCTTTTTGACGAGAGGATAACGGGAGGAAGGATCAGGGATTGCCACGGCGACCTCCACATGGAACATATCTGCTTTACAGAGGGTCTTTCAATAATTGATTGTATTGAATTCAACGACCGATTTCGGTATAGTGATACGGTAGCCGATATTGCCTTCCTCCTTATGGATCTGGAATATCATGGAGGGGAGAGTTATTCAGAGTTCCTGTGGAATGAATACAAGAGACTGGCCGGGGAAGAAGAGATGGAGTCCCTGCTGACCTTCTATAAGATTTACAGGGCCTTTGTGCGGGGGAAGGTAAACAGCTTTCAAGTGGATGATGAAAATATAGGTTCTGAGGAGAAAGAAATGGCAATCAAAAGGGCAGCCAGATATTTCCAGGTTGCCTATTCGTATATAGAGGCATAAGGCTTAAGGGACAAGGCTCAGGGTAAAATATTGGGAAAATATGTAGATTAGACTGTGAATGGAGATTCGATATGAGAGAACCCTTTGTGGATTTTATAAAGAAGGAGTTGAGTCCCAAGACCGTTTTGATGGCCTGCGGGCTTCCTGCTTCATATAAGACTGAGACCACTGAAGTAATTTCAGAGCTGAAGGGCTATAAGATCTTGAGGTCTGACCTGATCCGTCTTGAGGTCCTTAAGGGCGAGGATATCTTTGATGAAAAGGTCGCCTCCAATATGAACAAAAGGACCCTGGTATATGATGAGATGTTCAGGATGGCCCACGAGCTTGCAGGAAGAGGGCAGGGGATCATCCTGGATGCCACTTTCGTGACCCAGGCCCTGAGGAGGCGTGCCGCAGAGGTAGCGGCCAAGAATGGCATGACTCTGGTAATCCAACAGACCCAGTGCCCTAAGGAGGTCTCGCTCAAAAGGATCTCTCAACGGACCAGGGAAAACTACGAATCCAATGCCCTTACTGAACAGGCATACACCAACAACGTAAAGAAGTTTGAGGCAGTAGATCTGGAAGACCTAAAGCGGCTATACCCGGACCTGGATATCCTGCACCTCCTCGTTGACACCACATCGGATCTTACAGAGGAGTGGTATGTGATTGGTACGGGGCATAGCGACTCATTAACCCTGGCCCAGTTCAGGAGCTGCCCTATTTCCAATGCATGAGAATTCTGTCACATGAATAGCTCGGTAGAAGGTTTAAAAGAGAGGATCCTTGCTGCAAGGGGAGAGATTGCGGCCGATCTTGTCCTGAAGGGTGGAAAGGTGGTCAATGTCTTTTCAGGGGAGATCCAGGAAAGGGATGTGGCCCTCTATGACGGCATCATTGTGGGCGTGGGGGCTGAATACCGTGGAAAAGAAGAGGTGGATTTGAGGGGGAAGTGGGTGGTCCCTGGCCTGATTGACGGGCATTTGCATATTGAAAGCAGTATGTTGCCCCCCTCCAGACTTGCCGCTGAATTGTTGGTCCATGGAACTACCACCATTGTCTCGGATCCCCACGAGATCGCAAACGTGCTGGGCCTTGATGGGGTGCGCTTCATGCTTCAGGATAGCCGTTCCATACCCTTTGATACCTTTTTTATGGCCCCTTCATGCGTCCCGGCAACCCACCTGGAGACCGCCGGGGCAACCCTAAGGGCCTCCGACCTTTATGCGCTGAAGGATGACCCCCGGGTTCTGGGGCTGGCGGAGATGATGAATTTCCCCGGAGTTATTATGGGGGACAATGATGTCCTTGAGAAGATCGACCTCTTTAGGGATAAGATTCTTGACGGGCACTGCCCCTTGCTGGGTGGGCATGATCTCCAGGCCTATCTCACAGCAGGGATCCGTTCAGACCATGAATCAACCCAGAGGAGGGAAGGTCTTGAAAAGGTTGCGAACGGTATGATGCTCATGATTCGTGAGGGGACATCTGCCAAGAACCTGGAGGAACTGCTGCCGTTGATCAATGAAAGGAATGCCCGTCGTTTCTGCATCGTCTCAGATGACCTCCACGCCGAAGATATCAAGCGTCAGGGGCACCTGGACTCCACCCTGAAAAAGGCGGTCGGGTTGGGGCTGGACCCGGTCGCTGCCCTTCAGTTGGTCACCTTAAATCCGGCAGAGTATTTTGGATTAAGGGACAGGGGTGCGGTTGCCCCGGGCTATTGTGGTGATATTGTGGTCTTTAATGACCTGGAGGACTTTCAAGTGGCCCTTGTCTATAAGAATGGCCGCAAGGTGGTGGATTCAGGTGAGCTGATCGATTTTCCAGTGAAACAGGATGATGGGATTTCTCTGGAGTCCATTAGGCATAAGCCGTTGAGAATTGCCCCAATGGGGCCGGATACCCTCCGCATTCAACATATGGAGGGCAAGGCCCGGGTCATTGAGCTTGTGCCCGGACAGCTTATTACCTCAATGCGACTTGAAGAGGTAAAGTCCGATGGGCGGTATGTTGCCACGGACACTGATTTAGATGTCCTAAAGCTGTGCGTGGTGGAAAGGCATCAGGCCAGTGGCCGGGTTGGGTTGGGTCTGGTAAGGGGTTTTGGCCTAAGGCAAGGGGCAATAGCATCATCCGTGGCCCACGATTCACATAACGTGATAGCTGTAGGGGTCAGTGATGATGAGATCTTGAGGGCGGTTGAGAGGGTGAAGGAGATGGGTGGGGGGCTGGCGGTTGTGGCTGGCAATGATATGCTCGCGGAAGCGCCCCTTGAGATTGCGGGTCTTATGTCCACGGAATCCTTGGATACCCTTGTCAGACAACTGCAGGGAGTCAAGGAAGCATGCCTACGCCTTGGCTGTAACCTTGAAGAACCCTTCATGATGCTCTCTTTTCTTGCCCTTCCCGTGATTCCTGAATTAAAATTGACCGACAGGGGTCTGGTGGATGTCAACAGGTTCCAGATTGTACCCCTGTTTGAGGAACTAACTATTACCCATAGTTCGCCTCTTCCTGGGGGCGCATAGGCGCTGGCTTAAGCTGTGAAATAGTATTAGGAAGGTATTTGAATTTCGAATACCCGCCTGCCATAGCCCTTTATGCAAATACATACAAGATTGTTATTTTGCACATATAAATTTGACTTTAACCATCTTTATAAACAGGCATTGGCGGGCAGGTCGAACAAGGAATATCGAATGTCGAAGGATAATAAAACATATGATCTCGAGGATCGTTTAACAGGGATTCCACCCATTGGGGCCTAAAATAAGCATTCAATATGCCGTTACTATTTATTGTCCATCAAATGAAGCAACTTGGAAGCAACACGGAAAACACAACGAGCTTATGTTAAGCCAACAAAACAAATTACAACCAACTTTTTAAACCTCGCATTTCAATATACGATTAGTTTGTACCGATAAGTTCTTTGATCATTTTGCCTCTAAGCATATTGAAAGAACATTTAATTCTCATTCGGGTGGAATCCCTGATTAACTCACTTTATCAATCTGTTTACTCCTACTCTGCAGGTGTTGATGTTACAGTTTGACCGGTTGTACTGGTAT
>JAUUVE010000391.1 GCA_030589715.1 Desulfobacteraceae bacterium
CCATAAGGATATCAAATAATGAGGAGTATTCGTTATCCGGTGTCGATTGGATCTCTAAGGCTGCGAACTATTATCCCTTGAGGCATATAAAGGCAGTCCATGCAATTTGAGATCGCTATTGAAGGGCCGCTTTCTGCCATCTTAGCACTCTCCCACCAGCTCAGAAACCTATCATCAGAGTTTGAGACAATCCAGAAAACGGTCGGTCATAAAAGGGGGCGTGGTAGGATCTTTCTACTAGAGACTGAAAAGGAGCTCCTTGATGATAAACTCCTCCGTATCTCTCGAATCATAAGGGAAATAGAAAGGTCTTTTTCTCCGGAGGCAAGCATTGATATTAGGGTTCGAAATCTCTCCTATTCAGAGCCCTCCATCGGTGACGGCCAGTTTGCAAGGCCTTTTCATCCCATACCCTCCATCGCTGTCCAGCCCTGGACCCCTTCCCTGGCCCAGCCAACAGACCCCGGGACAATTCTCCTGGACCCGGAACATGCCTTTGGCACGGGCAGACATCCAACCACCCAGCTTTGCCTCCAGATCATGGACCTCATGGCAAATGATACCTCCCTGCCTCAAGGCCTCCTGGGCCAGGAAGTCCTTGACTTTGGCTGTGGAACAGGTCTCCTGGCCCTTGCTGCTATGAGTATGGGAGCCAGCAGGGTGGTTGGGGTGGAAATTGACCCTCAGTCGGCCAAGGCGGCAAAAAGGAACGTGGCATTAAATAGCCTCTCACACAGAATAGAGATCAGGGAAGGCTCCTGGGAAGTTGTCCAGGAGAAATACCAATTCGTTCTGGCCAATCTCGTTGCCGCTGCCCTCATAAGGACGGGCAGGCATATTCCTTACTGGGTGAAAGAGGGCGGTAGGGTAATAGTCTCAGGGTTCGGGGAGAATCAGATTGACGAAATGAAGGGATTGTTTACCGATATGGGGTTTATCATATCCCAGGATTTAGGCCTTAATGGGTGGGGGGCCCTTGCTATGGAATTGCAGGGCTAACCAGGACTCATCCCATTTTTCTATCCTCTACATTCCAGCTTACTTCTGTCACTCCAGCAAACATCATGGTACGATGAACTCCCACTGGCACCACGCATCGTCAGGATGCGGGTCTGGAGGACAAAACAGGCATCAAAGGTCGGTCTACAAGGGAACCCCCCTTTCCCATCTTGACCCTCTGTTCCCGGGGGCTGTCAAGCGACAATTATGATTGTCCTTCATCAACTGAACATAATATCATCATGGGAGAGGTGAATTCTACCCAATTTCAGTCAACACTATACATGAAATTTTGGCCTTTATATTCTTCTCACAAAACCCTAAACGAATCGTCTATGGTCTTTAGAACCATTTCATCTGCCGTTACCAGAAGATAAAATTTTGGGGATTCGGTCCAAGCCCCAGTGTTTATGTACCTGACACCACCGACAACCCTATCCTCTGGGTAGTGAGTATGGCCGCAGGTGACCGCTTCGTATCCATTTTCTATGGCACAACTTACCGCGTTCATCATTACATTCCTACGGAGGACCTTGAAGAAGGCCTCCCATTTCTTGGCATATTGGGCCACGTGCACCGGTTTTGCCCCCAATTTTGCCCTCAAAACGTGCATCAGCTTGAAGGCCTTTATGAATGCTTGGTTCCGGGGCATGATCTCATCGAAATCGTCGCCATGAGCGATTAATAATCTATGTCCTATATCGTGGAGGTGCCTAAAATGTATTTCCCCAAACCCTTTTGGGATATAGCCATTGTCATGATTCCCCCGTACCCAAACGACCCTCTGACGGTAAGAGAGTTGCCCAATAAGGTCCATGATCCTCTGGTGCGGCGGGTTCAATTTCGCATAAGGATTGTCAATGATGTCCCCATTCAGAATAAGTTCATAATCTTCAGAAATATTGCCGAGAAAGCGCCCAAATTCCTGATATAAAAAGTACCGAGACCCTATATGCAAATCGCTGACAATGATCGCGTTCATTTTATTATAACACCAGTGTTAACCTTGTCGGGGCGTTGTTGGATGTCAGACTAGGAGTCGGGTAGAGCTCAGGCGCGCCTAGGCTACAGGCAAAGAGTTTCCGGCCCGCACCCTAGTGGTCACAAGAGGTTGTGCAGGAACTGCACCCAATATTCAAGCGGTGATCTTTTTCCGGGTCTAATCCTATCGAGACAAAGATTTCCCTTAAGAAGATGGAGACCTTGTTTTCCACTGTTCCTCATTAATCGTTACTGTTCATTAAGGCCGTCCCAGTTCCTTTCCTAAAAACGATCATGGCATTTTCGTCAGTCCAGCCAACTCGGTCCACATCTTCGAAATGCCTCTCGATTTCCTCCTTAAAGCCGCTCAGTGCCAGACTAAATTCATCTTCACTGTAAAGACAAAAAGTTGAATAGTGTCTGTTCTTCGCCTGGTTTAGAAGGTGCTGTAACGAAGCAATACGTTTGAATTGGAAGAACCGGATCTCTTCTAAGTATAGAAACTCGACTCTGCCTGACCACTGGTCTATCTGAGGGAGATCATAGAGGCGACCCTCCTTTTCCCTGAAACCCGGGAAAAAGCGTCCCCAGATACTCCGCACATTCTGACTTCTCAGGCGGGTGTAAACAAATATATAGCCCCCATTTTGTATCGCTCTCGCTGCCTGACTCAAGAAATGGACAGGGTCAAAGTGATGTATGGCGTTGAAGGTGAGAATGAAATCCAGGGAGTTGTCAGGTAACTGCAAGCCTGAAGAATCAATCAAACGGGCAAAGAAATTCTTCTGGCCATGATCCTCGAGATAGCAGATGGTCTCCTTCACCATCGGTTCATTGATATCACCACAGAGGAGGTGAAGCCCCGGCAGCGCCTCAAGAAGGAGCAGATCATAGCGCCCTCCGCCGCAGCCGATATCTGCACCTCGAATTCGGTCC
>JAUUVE010000200.1 GCA_030589715.1 Desulfobacteraceae bacterium
AAGGCAGCAGTCGCAAAAGAGAACCTGATGCCGTATATCCTTGAAGCGGTGAAATCTGACGCAACTGTTGGAGAAATAGTCGGCGAGATGAAGGTGATTTACGGCGAGGCAAAACAAATGAGTATTTTTTAAGGAGGAACGTAGTATGGTGTCCACAAGGCCCATCAGAGTCCTGATTGCAAAGCCCGGCCTGGACGGTCACGATAAAGGGGCAAAAATCGTATCCAGGGGTCTGCGTGACGCTGGGATGGAGGTCATCTATACCGGAATAAGACAGAGCGTGGACTCTATATTAGAAACCGCTGTTCAAGAAGACGTTGATGTCATTGGGCTGAGCATCTTGTCCGGGAGTCATCTTTCCATCTGTCAGGAATTGACGGAAAAGATGCAACAGAAAGATATCAGGGACAAACAAGTCCTGGTGGGGGGGATCATTCCCAAGAGAGATGTGGGCCTTTTGAAAAAGATGGGAATCGCCGAGGTTTTCAGGCCCAGTTCCACCATCAATGATATTGTTCGATTTCACAAAGAAGCGGTTTGAGTGAAAAGGGCAAAATAAAAATCCATACAATCCGAGGTATGCCGTGCTGACAAACAAAGAAAAGATAGCGCTTCTGAAAGCTAGAAGGGAAGAGGCCAAGCAGGGAGGAGGTTCCAAAAGGATTCAGAAGCAGCACCAGAGGGGTAAATTCACCGCCCGCGAGAGGTTAGATCTGCTGCTTGATCCTGATACTTTTTCCGAGGCGGGCATGTTCATCGTGCCTCAGGATACTGCCTTTGCCAAAGATGCAAAGAAGTTCTATGGGGATGGGGTGGTCACGGGCTCTGGTCTTGTCGATGGGAGAAAGGTATATGTGTTCGCCCAAGATTTTACAGTAATGGGGGGATCTCTTGGGGAAAAGCACGCCAATAAAATCTGCCGGGTAATGGACAAGGCCATACAGACGGGGAGTCCGATCATCGGGCTGATAGATTCCGGGGGTGCCCGAATTCAGGAGGGCCTGGGCATTATGGGTCCATTTTTTACAGGAATACCCTGGCATCCGGGATCGTGCCCCAGATTTCCATAATTCTTGGTCCCTGCGCAGGGGGGGCGGTATACTCTCCGGCCCTGAGTGACTTTGTGTTTATGGTGGATGGCGTCAGCCGGATGCATATTACGGGGCCCCAGGTGATCAAGGAGGTCACAGGAGAACGGGTAACGCCAGAAGAGCTGGGGGGAGCAAAGGTTCACTACACCCGGAGCGGGGTTGCTCATTTTGCCTCTAAAGGAGAAAAGGAATGCCTTGAGCTGGTTAAAACACTTCTAAGCTATCTCCCCTCCAACAACAATGAGCCGCCCCCTTATAAATCGACCCATGATCCCATCGACCGAGCCGAGGAGGAGCTTGAATCTCTGATTCCTGAAAACCCCAGACAGGCTTACGACATGAAGGAGTTGATCAGTCTGGTGATGGACGATCGAATCTTTTTTGAGATTCAGGAGGGATTTGCCAAGAATATTATCATTGGCTTTGCCAGGTTGAACGGTTACACGGTGGGGATAATTGCAAATCAGCCCCGTGTTTTTGCGGGATGTCTGGATATTAATGCCTCGGTTAAGGCTGCTCGATTTATACGATTCTGTGATGCCTTTGGGATCTCTATCGTAAACTTTGTGGATTGTCCAGGGTATCTCCCCGGGACCCAACAGGAATACGAAGGCATCATTCGCCACGGGGCAAAAATGTTGTATGCCTATTGCGAGGCCACAGTCCCCCGAATCTCTGTTGTGACGAGAAAGATCTATGGGGGAGCGATGTCCGGCATGGCGGTAAGTAAGCTCGTTGGGACAGACCTGACGGCGGTGTTGCCATCATCAGAGGTTGCTGTTATGGGACCTGAAGGGGCCGCGAATATCATTTTCAGGGAGGAGATTGAAAAGGCAGACAATCCTGAGGCGGTACGGGAAGAAAAGATTAGGTTGTATCGGGAACAATTTGCAACTCCCTATGTGGCGGCGGAAAAGGGATGGGTGGATGTCATAATTGAGCCTAGAGAAATCCGCCCTTTTCTTATCACCTCATTTGAGAGGCTGCGAGGAAAAAAAGAGATCAGGCCCAAAAAGAAACATGGAACTATCCCTCTCTGAATCATTGATGCCCCACGGGCCTTGCCGTTTAATGATTAAGGTTGTTGAAGGAATTTTGCGAACCCGCCCAAGATGGGGGTCTGTGGTCTATCTGCCTAAAGGTTGTGGGATGTTTTCATGGATCAAATATCTGAAGCAACGTGAATATCAAAAGAGGAGTCCTGTTGAGTATACTTGTTTTCGATCCGAGGAGTAAGACATGTTAGAGAAACTTCACCATATAGGGATCGTGGTGCGAGACCTTGATCAAGCATTAGCACTCTATGAAGGTATATACGGGATTGAACCCAGCTTAGTTTATGAATCCCCTCACGCCAAGGCGAAGATCGCCTTCTTGCCCCTGGGGGAATTCAGAGTTGAACTGATACAACCCCTGGATGCTGAGAGTGCTGCAGGGAGGTTTTTGGGGAAGAGGGGCGAAGGCATCCATCATATTGCTTTCGCGGTAGAAGATATTGACGAGTGCCTCAGCGAATTGGCCAGGAAGGGCATTCAACTCATTGACAAAAAATCACGAAAAGTCAGAGAAAATGAGAGGGTGGGTTTTCTAAATCCCAAGAGCACTCATGGTGTCTTGACAGAACTCATTCAGGAGGATTAATCCGGGTAGGAAGTGGCCCTTAGGCCACCCCCTCCCGACAGAACGGCTCGTACCGCCCAAGTAAGCCGCTCCTCGATTAGCGACCAAACTGAAAGTGTGAGTCTCGTCGCCCTTTACAGTCACCATCCTTATTTGTTGCAGGCTCCTTGTAATCGTCCAGGTTTCTACAGAGATATTGCTCAATGCCCTTGAGTTTCACTTAGCTCGTCCGTGACCGTCCCCGTCATTGAGGATTGCCGGGTTGCGAATGGCTTTATGGCCTGAACCGGATGCCTATTTACCTTACAGACTTCCTATCTGGTCGGTACCCGTCTCCGGATTCGAACATCCCCCTTTGGTTTTCTGGTTCGTTCTTCACAACTCTAAGTCGACTCCTCAGTGGTGTCACGTTCGCTTCTCGTCCACGGCTTCCCATGCCCCAACGACGAAATTGGGACATCCGGGCTTCGTTTCCCGGTCATCAGGGTTTTATCCTCCACACTGTTACCAGGCTTCATAGGCCCTGAGTCATCAGTACTATCGGTGAATCTGCCACCCTCTGACCCCTAACCGCTTCGGGTTCTCCTTATCGGCTCGTAGGGCCTACGCCTCGGAGAGGATCTAATGGAGCGATGTGCCCTGTCTGCGTGCGGACACGCACAGGCAGGCCGGACTAGGCACAAATGGCGTCAATTTCCACTAAATTCCATCTCTTCAATGGTCTATCTTTCTCTAACCTATATTCCCGAAGAACCTTAGAAATGCAATCCAGCCTGACACAACATATGTTGTGGTTGCTTTTTCCTTGACTCACAAGGGGAATTTCACTATAAACCTTCCCCGAAAAAGAAAGATCTTATCAATTCAACAAATGTTGTGGTTGTTTTTTCCTTGACTCACAAGGGGAATTTCACTATAAACCTTCCGCGAAAAAAAAGTTTTTATTAACTTATCAACTCAACTTATCAACTCAACCAACTCTTATCATCTCATCGAACTTGCAGAAAATGCGCGAAAGTCGAATCCGGAATCCTTATAGGGAGAGAGGGGTCAAATTACATTTGACTTCGTCGGATTCTTCGTTCTCAACCAGGTATTGGTTTCTAAAACGCACAACAAAAATTCCAAGGCCTTTCGAGAGTTTTTCAATGTCCTCCTGGTACTCAAGCCTGGTACTCAACCTTTGTGGTCAAGCGCCAGTCATATTCTACAAACCGAGACCGTTGGTGGCCTCTGTCAGGAATCACCGACGGCAGCTAATGCTTACTTGAACATGCATGAACACTCTGTTACTTTATTCTTGATCTTTCTTTCACCATCAGAATATGTGTAGGGCGATTAAATCGCAAAGGAGGAATGGAATAGTGATCGGCGGCTATATGGGCAAAATACTCGAAGTAGATCTTTCAACAGGTAGGATTTGGGAAAATGATCTCCCACCGGAAGAAACGCTCAGGAAATATTTAGGCTGTTTTGGTCTGGGGCTGCACTGGCTTTACCGCAGATGCCCTCCGGGAACATCTGCTCTTGATCCGGAAAACCCCTTGATTTTTTTGACTGGTCCGCTTACAGCTACGGACGCACCAGGAGCAACCAACCTGACGCTTGTTACCAAGAATCCTGACACCGAGTTTACTGCCGGCCGTTCCCATACCCATGGCTTTTTTGGTCCCAACCTCAGGTTTGCCGGCTATGATGGACTGATCGTGACGGGAAAATCTGAAAAACCCCTATTTCTCTGGATAAACGACGGCAAGACCGAGATCAGATCGGCTGAAAAGATTTGGGGGCGGGACACCCATGAAACCGAAGACCTGATCAAAAAAGAACTGAGGGCACCCAAGGCAAGCGTGGCGGCCATCGGACCGGCAGGAGAAAATCTGTGTGCCGGGGCGCTTATCGAGAACGACTATAACCATTCCATGGCCCATGGGGGCTTGGGCGTGGTGATGGGGTCAAAGAAACTAAAGGCCATTGCGGTTTACGGCACCAAAGAGGTCCCGGTTGCTGACAAAGATCTGGCACGTGATATTGCCAAACGCTGGCGAAAGTCACTTGACTACGGGCCGGATTCCCCATGGTCTCGTTTGGGGCGGGGCGGTGTTCCAAGAGGCGACTATAAGGGGATAAAGTCCATATATGGCCTTTGTGTCCGCAATATGCAGACGACCGTTCTGGATGGGTACGGTGATAGGTGGTCGAAGCAAAAAATAACGCCAAAACCGTGTTATCGATGTCCCACTGCCTGCAGCTATGACTTGGAAATCCTCGAAGGTCCTCGCAAAGGCTATGTGGCTTCTCTCTGTGGGGGTGGAGAAAATGTGGAGGGTGCGTCATCGATACTTGGGATATCCGATCTTGGCGATGTGTTTTATCTCACCGATCTTTTTGA
>JAUUVE010000114.1 GCA_030589715.1 Desulfobacteraceae bacterium
AAGGCGCTTTTAGTGCAGACCGCGCAATACGGTAAATATAGGCTTTTGGCTTTAGGGACACTGTCCCGCCTCTCTCACCTATCCCGGGTGAGTTGAACAAATGATTTCTAAATGAAGGTCTATGATTCATTTTATCTCTCAATATTTATGCAAATGTCAAGGTATTATTCCAAGTTATGTAAATGGGAGGCATTATTTGAAATAATCAGATGAATCCTTGGGGTGAAAGGGATTATGTCTTGCAGCATGTATGATAATGCCGATCTTGACCCATAACCTTAATTTACCTATACTCTTTCCGCGAGATTTGACGAAACATGGGCACAAGGGGGCAGGACCAATATGAGCTTGAAAGTCTTTGCCATAGCTATCTTGGTTTCAATGTTATCGGTAAATGGCATTGCAGCGGAAAAGACCATCTCCCTTGCCACCACTGAATGGGAGCCATATGTGGGGAAGAATTTGAAGGGCTACGGGTTTACCTCTGAAATCATAGCCGAGGCATTCAAGAGGATAGGCTACAGGGTGAGGTACAGCTTCATGCCTCCAAGGAGAATCATGAGGGATGTGGAATCGGGAAAGTATGACGCCGGTTATCCTGCCTACTATTCAGAAGAGAGGGCAAAGAAGGTTGATTACTCCGATCCCTTTGCAGAAGGACCGCTCGGATTCTATAAGAGGAAAGATACGGAGATCTCTTATGGGTCTCTGACAGACCTGGCCCCTTACAAGATCGGGGTGTGCCTGGGCTTTGCTTACCCTAAAGACTTTGAAGAAGCGGAATACCTGAAAAAGGAGGTGGCCAGAGACGAGAAGCTTAACCTGAGGAAGTTACTCAACAGGCGCATCGATCTGTTTATCACTGACAAGCTTGCATCCCAGGCCGCAATAAATCAAGGGATCCTTGAAGGGAAGGCCTCTTTGGAGTTTATGGAACCTCCTCTTGAGGTGCGAAAGTTACACCTGATATTTGGGAAGAACAGGGGGCATGAACAAAAAATAAGGGACTTTAATGCCGGTCTCAAGATGATCATTGATGATGGTACGGCGAAGAATATCATGAAAAGGCATGGTTTTGAATAATCGATGACTCAGGAGAGGTGAAATGACCAAGACAACCATACCCTATCTTCTAGAAAGGGCCGCCTTCAAATATCCTGAGAGGGAGGCCATCGTCTCAGAGGAGGGCAGATGGAGCTATGCCCAGTGGGAGGCCCGCTCCAACAAGAGGGCACATGCCCTTGCCAGATATGGGATTAAAAAAGGGGACCATGTAGCAACCATATTTCTCAATGGGAATCAGGTGCTGGAGACCTACCTCGCGCTCATGAAGCTGGGGGCGGTGATCGTTCCCTTGAACGTTCGACTGGCCCCCAAGGAACTGCACTATATTGTGGAGCATTGCGAGGCCTCGGCCATTATCCTCTCACATGAATTCAAATCGGTTATAGAGGAGATAAGAGACGGTCTGCCCCGAGTAAGGCAATATTTCATGAGTGGGGGAGATATGCCTGACGATATGATTGCCCTTGAAGAAATATATCAGGGAGAGCCGGAGGAGGGCCCTTCGGTGGAGATAGATGAGAATGACATAGCCTGTATCCTCTATACGGCGGGGACCACGGGGCGGCCCAAGGGTGTCCTCTTGTCACATAAGAACTGCATATGGGGGGCTGCTAACATCGCACTGAATATTGATTTGAGGCCCGAGTATAGAGTCTTGCTGGTCTTTCCCCTTTATCACGCGGCCGCCTTTATCATCCTGGTTGGAGACCTCTTCCTGGGATGCACCAATGTGACCATGAGAAACTTTGATCCCAGGAGGGTGATGGAGTTGATAGGAGAAGAAAGGATCAACAGGATGACCTCCCCGCCTACGGTCTGGAACTTCATTCTGCAGCTTCCCGACCTGGACAAATATGATACCACATCGGTCAGGTCCATATCCTCGGGCGCAGAATCGATGCCGCTTGAGACCAAGAAGAGCCTCCTGAAGCTCTTCCCGAATGCCGCACTGGGAGAAACCTATGGGATGACCGAGTCCGCCGCCACAATAACTACATTGGATCCCGGGGAGGTCTTGAGAAAGATGGCCTCTGTGGGTAAGCCCTTTACGAATGTGGAGATTAGACTAGTAGATGAAGAGGGGTGTGACGTTGCCTTGGAGGAAGTGGGAGAGATCCTTGCCAGGGGGCCGAACATTATGGAGGGCTATTTCAAGGACCCGGAAGCGACTGCCGCCACCCTGAAAGGTGGCTGGCTTTACACCGGGGACCTTGGAAAGGTGGATGAAGAGGGGTTCCTCTATATCGTGGACCGGAAAAAGGATATGATCATCACGGGTGGTGAGAATATATTTCCCAGGGAGATCGAAGAGATCCTATATGCCCATCCAAAGATCCTGGAGGCTGCGGTCATTGGCCTGCCTGATCCTGAGTGGGGGGAAAAGGTCCATGCGGTCGTGGCCCTCAAGGAAGGGGAGAAACTGACCGAAGATGAGGTGAAAGATTACTGCAGGGAGCATATCGCCAGTTTCAAGAAGCCCAAGTCGGTTGAGTTTGTGGACAAGTTACCCCGGTCGCCAGCGGGAAAGGTATTGAAGCGCATCTTGAGGGATCGCCAAGAGGTGTAAAAGGACCTCTGAGCCGATGAAAGAGCCCCGTGGGTGCCCCTTTTTCCTCCGGGTTATTTTGACATCCCCTCGACTTCAAGTTCAAAGCCCAAATCAGCAATCATCTGCCAGGCCTCATCAGCGGGCTGTCCTCCCGTAGTAAGATAACCCGTGACAAAGATTGAATTGGCAGCATAGAGCGATAGGGGTTGGAGGCTGCGAAGGTGGTATTCCCTGCCTCCCGCTACTCGTATCTCACGATCGGGGTTAAGAAATCGAGCTAGGCAGAGTATTTTTAGACAACGGCGAGGATTTAGGCCCTGGGAACGGTCTTCAAACGGCGTCCCTTTAATGGGAACCAAGAAGTTAAGAGGAATGGATTCAGCCTCGACCGCCCGTAGAGCCATGAGAAGGTCAATAATATCTTCATCTGTTTCACCCTGTCCCACAATTCCACCCGAACAGACTTCCAGTCCTGCCGCACGACATCTGGTTACCGTTTGCAGCCTATCTTGGTAGGTATGAGTTGTGCAAATCTGTGGATAAAAACGCTCACTGGTGTTAAGGTTGTGATTCACACGGTCGAGTCCCGCCGCCTTCAGTTGTTCAGCCTGTCCCTCTTCCAAAACCCCCACTGAAAAGCAAACCGAGAGTTGCGTCTGCTTCTTGATGGCCCTCATGATATCACACAACTTTTCAATTTCGCTCTCGGATGGCCCCCGACCGCTCAGGGCCATGCAATACCGTTTCGCCTTCAATTGTTTTGCCCTTATGGCTTCCTTGACTATCTTGTCCTTGGATAGCAAAGGATAATGCTTGATATCGGCTGTTGAAACCCTTGACTGAGAACAATAATGGCAGTCCTCAGGACAAAGACCGCTTTTGGCATTAGTAAGCACCTGAATGTGTACCACTTTCCCGAAATAACGATGTCGCACCTTATAAGCTGCGTCAAGAAGGGCCAGCACTTCCCTGTCTGGGCAATTCAGTACCTGCCTGCATTGTTCGCGGGAAAGGATGCCCCCTTCCAACGAAATCTTGACAAGTTCATTTAACCTCATATGGTAACCCACCTTTCATGTACAATTAGTCCTGATCGCCTTCTATACCCTGAACAAACAAGGGAATCAAGCAATGGCGGATGTCAAGATGATTATATTTGAAGAGGAATCCAAAGGGAGGGCGTTTACAGGGAGTTAGGATTTTTTGTATCACTCCTTTTTACTTGCCTTCCGGCTACCATCAAGTACCTCACCACTGACCATTGGGGGACAAGCGGCTATTTGGATTCGACTTCTCTTACTGTTTCCAAGAGAATCTCGGTGGCCTTGTTCAAATACTCGCGCGTGATTGTCAAAGATGGCATGAATCGCAGGACATTACCGTTGCGACCGCAGGGGACCATTACAACCCCCCGTTTGAGCATTCCCATTATGATGGCCTCCATGACGTCCCCATCCAACGGCTCACGGGTCTCCTTGTCTTTGACCAACTCGATGCCGATCATCAGGCCCCGGCCGCGGACATCGCCGATCAAGCGCGTGCTTTGGGCTCCTTTTTGAATCTCTTGGATGGTTTCTTCACCCACTTCCGCCACCCGTAGGATTAAGACCATATCATTTTCAGTAAGGATGTCGATATTGGTCATACAGACGGCCGCTGACAGGGCATTACCCGCGAAGGTGTTGGGCTGCGACCCGTCTTCGATCCTTTCTGCCAAATCCTTGCGGATGCTCAGCCCGCCCATGGGCAGATCACCGCCCATGCCTTTACCCCATGTTACCATATCTGGTTGAACACCGCTATGCTCAATGGACCACATCTTGCCGGTACGTCCGGCACCGGCCTGAACCTCGTCGGCAATAAAGAGGGCACCATGTTTTTCACAGGCCTCTTTCAACCTCATGAAAAATTTGCCCGAAGGCGGGATGTAGCCGCCTTCACCCTGTAAAGGCTCAACGATCAAGGCCCCCACCTCGTCGGCGGCGGTATAGGGCGTATTGAGCAGATAATCGATATAGCTGGCGCAAAGCTCTTCACAGGTCTCCTGATCCCTGGAATTGAAAGGGCAGCGATAGGAATAGGGGTAAGGAACGTGAATCACTCCCGGGATAAAGGGCCCGTATCCACGTCTGTATTGTTCGCCGGTGGTCAGGGAGTTGGAGCCACACCACACGCCGTGATACGCGCCGTGAAAGGCGACGATTTGGGTGTGACCGGTAATCTTACGGACAAACTTGATGGCGGTCTCCACCGCGCCACTGCCGCTCTGGGTAAAATAGGTGGCACAGTTGCCGCGCAGCCCTTCGGGCATGACCTGAGAGACCTTCTCTGCCAGCAGGGTTCGGTTGGTATTGCTGATGTCGCTGGCATGCATGAGTTTTCCCAATTGTTTCTGGATAGCCTCCACCACGCGAGGATGCCGTCGTCCCACCGAGTTCACTGCCACTCCTGCCGAAATGTCGATGTAAATGTTTCCATCCGGGTCTTTTACGGTGGAACCCATCCCTTCATCAAAGACCAGAGGAAAGCGCCCTCCGCCTCTGGCCATGGATTCAACCCGGATCGCGTCAGCAAGCAGTTTTTGGGTTTTCGGGCCGGGCACCCTGTCGGTAACCATTTTGGGGGCTTCGGGATATGACAGTTTGGCGAGTGCTTGTTCTGAAATCACTTTTGTCCTCCTTATGTCTTGCATGTCTATAAAGGGCGCGGCCTGTTCCTAAGCTTCAAACATCATTTCAGAAAAAAACAGTCAACAACAGGTGTGATCCCCTTCTCTGGCTACTTTTTACCCACATGGATACATTTCAGTGACAAATACAGGGTATTTTATATCCACATGGCCTCTTTCTTTTTCAAAAACATTTTATAAATACCAGGAAAGCCACTAAAAAAGCAAGTATAATTAGTAGCTTAAATGTGAAGCACTACCTTGTGGTATGATCTTTGCTTCACTGAGCAACACGAAGCCCAATGCTACCCAAAAGCGATTTTATCAACTCAGAGAATTGGGCCGATCTGCCCCTCAGGTGGGGAAGGCAGTGATAGGGATAGGGCAAGGTTCCATGAAAGGAAGATTAACAGTGAGAAGAGAGGTAAACACAACCAGCTGTATTACTGATCCAGTGCCTGATATATATGTTCATGCGATAGAGAAAGACCTGGTGGGCACCTACCAACAGTGTGGTTGTTCTTTCTGTGTTGAAGAGCTACCCGGGGACCTGGAGGTAGAATCTTCAGAGGAGTGAACCATGGCAATAAACAGGCGTGTTGTTAGGGGTTCGTTGGTTGCCTTCTATTTGCTGATCGCTTTGGAAATAATTATCATGATCAGTCCTTTCGCGGCATACTTCTATGCTGCATATGGACCTTTACTCAATTTTCTCTATGACTACAAGGTCACGGCATGGCTGGCCGGATTTTTTCTTCCCCATGCAGTCGTCTCCAAAAGTGCCCTCCTCAATTTTCTAAACGCATTTGGGCGAACACTCTTTTCCCTCGGTTTGATTCTCTTTTTGATAGGCGCCATTCAGATCTATACGGCAAAATTTCGCGGGAAGCGCGTGGTTACAAACATCCTGTATCGGTGGGTCCGCCATCCACAATACCTGTTTCTGGCCATATCAGGCTTGGGGCTTTTGCTGTTTTGGCCACGTTTCATAATTCTTGTCCTGTATATCAGCATGTTATTTGTCTACTACCTGCTGGCTCGTTACGAGGAGCAACGGATGCTGGCGAAACATGGTGAAAACTACCACAATTATATGCAGCGCACGGCCATGTTCCTTCCCGGCGAGCCAGGCGGAAAGATCTTCGCTGCCCTGTTCGGGTGGATAAAATCGTCGAGACGGGCGCTGGCGGTGTGTTACGTCGTGCTACTGGTTGCTAGCGTGGCATTAGCCTTTGGATCGCGCCGTTATACGATTTCGCAAAGCTCCATCGTTTACCTGCCGGAAAAGAAGGTTATTGCAGTTTCTATCTTTCCACAATCCAATCATTCCTTGGAGCAAATAATTGATGATGCCTATGAACTTGGCCCAGTAACCGACGCTCTGGCGAGCT
>JAUUVE010000365.1 GCA_030589715.1 Desulfobacteraceae bacterium
AGGCATTTGAGCACGAGCAGACGGATCATATTTCTCTTTCTGAGGTTCCGTGATTGCAGTCATTTTTATATCTCTCATATCTCTGCCTGCTCGAAGGTCCAGGCCTTTTACATATCGGTCAATGGATACGGCTGCTTCCTTGCCGGAACCAATGGCCTCCGCAATGGTTTTTGGGCCATGATATACATCCCCGCCTGCGAAGACCCCTTTAATCGGTGTCTCCAGGGTCATTGGATCAGCCTCAAGGCCGCCTTCCGGACTGACGGAAATCCCCTGCTTCTCGACAAAGGAGAGATCAGCAGCCTGGCCAATGGCAATAATGGCTGTATCGGCCTCAAATCTGGTCAAGTCTGTTGCATCATATTCCGGATTAAAGCACCCGTCTTCACCGAATACACAGGTGCAACGCATGAATTCGATTCCAGACAACTTCCCGTCCTTCTCTAAGAACTTGTTGGGGCCGAAACAGTTGGTAATCCTAACGCCCTCTTCCATGGCCTCCTGGATTTCCTCTTCCCAGGCCGGCGTTTCATCTCGCTGTTCAAGGCACACCAAAGAGACCTCCTGCGCACCTTTGCGAATAGAGGTCAATGCCACGTCCATTGCCACATTGCCGCCTCCAACGACGATAACCTTTTCCCCGACGGATACTGGATTCCCCAGGGACACATCCCGGAGAAAATCAACACCCTTAAGGACGCCATCCAAGTGTTCTTTTTCTACATTCAAAGAACTGTTCTGGTGTAGGCCGGTTGCCAGGAAAAAGGCCTGATACCAGTCCTTTTTCAGGCTATCGAGGGTAATATTTGTTCCGAAAGTTACTCCTGTTTTGATCTCTACCCCCATGTCCTGGATAACCTTGATTTCAGCAGAAAGGATATCTCTTGGGAGGCGATACTCCGGAATCCCTACGCCCATCATACCGCCGGCAACAGGCAGTTTTTCAAACACAGTAACCTTATATCCTTCTCCGGCCAGGAAATAGGCCGCCGTCAGGCCGGCAGGACCTGAGCCGATAATCGCGATCTTCTCGTCTCTCGCCTCTTTGACTTCAGGGACATAAGGATTCTTATTAGAGAGATCCTGATCAGCCAAAAACCGTTCAATAGAGCGAATTGCTACAGACTCATCAATTTGGTCCCGGTTACATTTCGATTCACAGGGGTGAGGACAGACCCTCCCACACACGGATGGGAAGGGGCTTGTATTCTTGATGAGGTGTAGGGCTTCCTGATATTTCCCCTTGGCCGCAAGGCCCACATATCCCTGGACATCGTTTCGCGCCGGGCAGTCCACCTTGCAGGGAGAAGTATCCTGCTTTTCAGCTCCGGACTTGCCTTCTACCGCATCACAGCCCGTACATTTTTCAGGGTCGAGCAGAACGATGCCTGTCTCCGGATCCTTGGTGATGGCACCTTCGGGGCAGGCCAGGGCACAGGGTGCATCTTCACAATGATGACAAAATAGCGGCACAAAAAGAGGCGACTTTTCAATAACCCTTACCACTCTCGGGCCCACGCCAAGCCCATGTTCCTGTTTGCAAGCCACTTCACAGGCATGGCAACCATTGCAATCATCCTGATTAAACATCAAAGTTATTTTTTCCATGTCTTTCCTCCTATTCATCTTCACAGGGAGATATGTTGCACAAACAGACTCTCACATTGGTGGAGCCCATATTGGGATCACATGTCTCATAGGCATTGTCGGTCAGGATATTGGCATTGGATATATCCCAACCATGTCCCGGATCTTTGATCTCCGGGTACCACCACCCGTGCTCGGCGGTAATCACTCGTGGGTCAATTCCATCGAATAATTTTGCGCGCTGCTTTATGCGTCCCCGTGGTGATTCAATGTAAACCCATTGTCCGTCTTCAATTCCATGTTTCTTGGCTGTCTCAGGATGGATCTCACAGGTTGGATCCGGCCTGATCTCCCTCAGCCACGGAATCATCCGGTTCGCTGAATGGAAATAGGTCATGCTCCGGAGCCCTGCATTGAAAATGTAGGGGTATTTCTTTGCCACATCAGGAGTGGAATACGGGCTCTCAGGGACTTCCACATATTTAGGCAGAGGATCACGTCCCCATCTCTCCAAAATGGTTGACCATAGTTCCACTTTCCTGGTGGGGGTGGAAAACCCACGCTCTTTGTATTTATAATACACGTGTTCACCCTGTAGGTACCCTTTCTCCTTAAATTGCTCCCAGGTCAGACCCGAGGGCTCCAACAGGTAATCCAAGGCGTCCTCTACAGTGGGCCACCATTCCTGGCCCATTCGTTTGCCCAGTTCCAGAAAGATCTTGTGATCCTGCCAGGCCTCCCCGACCTCACAACACTTCACCCTGGCGAACACATAGCCGTGCCGTTTCCAGTTGTCGGCCACATGGTTTTGCTCCAGCCAGCTGCCAGCAGGCAGGAAGATATCGGCCAGCTCCGCAGTGGGGGTCATGAAGTGATCGATGACCACCAGGAACTCCAGTTTCTTCAAGGCTGCGTAGGCCTCTTTGGCGTTGGCCCTGCTCACAACCGGATTGCTGCCGCATAGCAGTCCGGCCTTAAGCTCATAGGGTTTTCCGTAAACGATGGAATCCCATGCCTTTTTGGGATTGATAAACGCCACCCTGGCGCCCAGCCTAAACTCTTTTCCGCCCAGCCTCTTGTCGAGCACTTCCTTAGTGAGGTCCTTGTGGCGGCCGAATTCGGCGACCGTCCGGGTGGGTGGGTTCACAAAGAGGGCATTGCCTCCCGGGGCGTCCAGATTGCCGGTTATTGCCATGAGTCCGATCGCGGTGCGTGTAAAGTCGGTGCAATTTTTACTCTGTTCCGTGGGCACGCCCCACTGGAGACCCGCCGGTTTCGTAGTGGCATACATCCGTGCGGCCTCTCGGATCAGTTCTTTATCAACCCAGGTAATTTCTTGTACTTTCTCAAGGGGATAATCCTTCATGACCCTTTCCTTGAAGTCATCCCAGCCGTGGATGTAATTTTCCGCGAAATCCTTGTCATAGAGATCTTCCTCAATGAGCACGCGGTGGAAGCCGAAGGCCATGGCGCAATCGGTCCCCGGACGGATCTGAAGCCAGAGGTCCGCCTTCCCGGCATAAAAGGATTTTCGAGGATCGATGTTGATAAGCTTGGCCCCATTCTTTAAGGCC
>JAUUVE010000092.1 GCA_030589715.1 Desulfobacteraceae bacterium
CAATGTTGGAACTATATTCTTGAAAAGGCTAACCAGTTACAAATAACGTATACTTCAAAATGGACCCACCCTTCGTTGGCGAGGCCATGAGGGGTGGGATGAACCATTATACTGAGGCCGTATGATTCTGGATATCATCATAAGCAGTCTGATCAACGGGAGTGTATACGCCCTTCTGGCCATCGGATTTTCCCTGATATTTGGCGTGGCCCGCATCATTAACATTGCCCATACCGCCTTTTACATGCTGGCGGCTTATGGCATCTTCTTAGGCACTCACAGACTTGGCATCAATCCGGTTTTATGTATGCTGGTGGCCATTGTGCTGGTTACCCTGATCGGGCTGATCTCATACAAGCTCTTTATAGACCCTATACGGGAGCATGAGGCAGCGGTCCTGATCGCCACCATCGCCCTTGCCATGATCTTCCAGGAGATCATGTTGATCATTTTTAGCGGGGATTTTCGCGGTGTGCCGTCCCTGGTTGAGGGGTACCTGTCGATATTCGGGGTAAAGGTCTCATACCAGCAGCTACTGACCGTTGGCGTGGCCCTGGTGGTGCTGGCCGGTGTCTGGGTATTTTTGATGAAGACAAAGCTGGGTCTGGCCATCCGCTCTACCGCCAATGACAGGGAGGGGGCCAATCTGATGGGGATGAATGAGAGCAGGGTGGCCATGATTACCATGGGTGTCTCAGTGGGGCTGGCGGCATTTTCAGGCGCCGTGGTTGTCCCCCTCGCCATTGTTAATCCTTTTATGTGGATGGGTCCTTTGATCATGATGATGGCCGCGGTGGTCCTGGGCGGATTGGGCAGTATTAAGGGGAGTTTTGTCGGGGCCTATATCCTGGGATTTGCCCAAGCACTGGTGGTCTTTTTGATACCCATGGGTGCCTACCTCAAGGGTTCGGTGGCACTCTCCATCATGATCCTGGTGCTCTTGATCAGGCCTGAAGGCCTTTTTGGCGTTGCTTTTGAGGAAGAGAGATAGGCATGGGTCTCTTTGGTTTTTATCTAAAAAGGCTTTACACCATCTTTAAGGGTGAGGTGCTCGTCCTCCCGAGCCGGATCGTTGTCATCCTATTCTTTTTGGTCCTGCTCTTCTTGCCCGTTGTCACACAGGATCCTTACCTGCTCCGCATCCTGATTTTGGCGAGCATCTTCGCGATTCTGGCAGCCAGCTGGGATCTCCTGTCCGGTTTTACGGGCCAGATGAATTTCGGACACGCCCTCTTCTTTGGCGTGGGGGCTTACACCGCCGCCCTTTTAAATCTTCACGTCCACATACCCCCCTGGGGTGGTATACCCTTAGGGGGATTGGCCGCGGTTCTGACCGGTTTAATCATCGGAATTCCATGTCTTAGGCTCAGGGGCACCTACCTGGCCCTCACCACGTTGGCCTTCCCGATCATTTTGCTGGGAATCGTCTTCGCCATTCCCGGAATAACCGGGGGAGAACTGGGGGTGTCCGGTCTGGCACGGTTGACCGGCTCCCGCATGGGTGATTATTACCTGACCGTTGTTCTCATGATAGGCCTCTGCACAATCATGTGGAAGATAACCGATTCCAATACCGGGCTTATTTTCCATGCCATCAGGGAAGATGAGGTGGCGGTGAGGGCCTCAGGCATAAATACGACCCGTTACAAGCTCCTCGCCTTCAGCCTCAGTGGGTTTTTCGCCGGGATATCCGGGGGGCTTTACGCCCACTTCATGAGGATCGCAGGCCCATCCAACCTGGAAATCTCAATGTCTTTCACGGTGGTGATCTGGGCGGTATTCGGCGGGATAGTCACCATATATGGGCCTGTGGGCGCGGTCTTTATTCTCTTTCCTCTTCTGGAGTTCATGCGTTTCTGGCCCGAGTATCGCATGTTGATGTTCGCTGTGGTCATCTTATTGATCCTTCTTTACATGCCAGAGGGGCTTTTTCCCTGGATACGTCACAAGATCGAAACAGAGTGTCCCAGGTGTAAGATCAGAAACATTGCGACCCGAAAGACATGCCGCATATGTACAGCTGAACTGGACTGAAAACATGTTGCAGGTTGCCAGTTTCAAGTTCCTGTTAGTACCTCCGGGGTGTTCTTTTTGGGGATGCAAGGATCCCCGGTCTAAAAATCTTTTAAATCCGAGCAAGGATGTGAAACATGGATGCTAAAGAAGCCTATCTGAGCAAACCCTGGGTGAAATATTACCCTGAAGGCGTACCCGAGGAAGTAGAAGTCCCAGAGATGTCGGTGCCTGAGGCCTTTGATCAAATGGCCGATAAATACGGAAGTAAGACCGCACTCATCTTTTACGGCAAGAAAATAAGCTACGAGAAGCTGAAAGATCTGACCAACCGGTTTGCAGCCGCCCTGTCCGACCTTGGCGTGAGCAAGGGTGATACAGTGGCCATGTACCTTTTGAATTGCCCTCAGTATGTTATCGCCTATTTTGGTTCATTGAAGGCAGGGGCAAAGGTCACACCCATCAGCCCGGTTTATACCAGCAAGGAAGTGAAGCATCAGCTAGAAGACAGTCAGACCAAGACAATAGTCTGTGAAGATATCCTGTATGACAACGTGGAAAAGGCTGGTGTCGAACTGAATAATGTGATCCTGACCAGTATAGGCGACTACCTGCCCACATTTAAGAAGGTGTTTGGAAAGAGTGCGCTGGCCAAGGCCTATAGCGGAATGGAGGTCCCCTCCCCTGAATACATTAAAAAGGCCGGACTGCATCTATTCCAAGACCTGATAAAAAAATACCCCCCTGAGCCTCCGGAGGTTACAATCAATCCCAAAGGGGATATCGCCGCCCTGCCTTACACCGGGGGAACCACCGGACTACCCAAGGCAGCCATTTTGACCCATTACAATATGGTTGCCCTCCAGGCCCAAACCGCTTCCTTCTGGCCAATATTTGAGGAGGGAAAGGAGATGATCATAGCCTTCTTGCCCTTTTTTCACATCTACGGACAGGTAGTGGTGATGTTCAATGGGCTGGTCCAGGGCTCTACTATAGTCATCTTCACCACGCCGGATATAGATGATATCCTTACCGCAATGGAGCGCTACCAGGCCTCCGCCTTTTACGGCGTACCCACCCTCTTTGAATACCTAAAGGAGTATGAGAAGACCGACCGTGTAAACTGGAAGCGGTTAAAGATGATCGCCTGCGGCGCCGACACCCTTCACCAATCTACCATCAATGAGTGGGAGAGGAGAACCGGGTCAAAGATCCTGGAGGGTTACGGTATGACCGAGACGACTGCGGTCAGCCATTCCACCCCCTTTGACAGACCCAAGACCGGTTCCTTTGGCGTCCCCCTCCCCAGTATGGAGGCCGCCATAGTCGATGTGGAAGGGACGGAATTTGTGCCAGTGGGTGAGGTTGGTGAACTGATCCTCAGCGGTCCAAACATCATGCAGGGTTACTGGCGCAGACCTGAAGAGACCAAGGAGGCCATTATAGATCTAGACAGGAAAAAGTGGCTCAGAACCGGGGACCTGGTCAGGATGGATGAAGAGGGCTATTTCCACTTTTTTGATCGTAAACGGGATCTTATCAAGTACAAGGGCTACTCCGTCTTTGCCAGACACGTGGAGGAGGTCCTTTACGAGCATCCCCGGATCAAGGCCGCGGGGGTAGTTGGGGTGCCCGATCCCAAGGTAGGCCAGCTCATAAAGGCGTACGTAGTTCTCCAGAGCGATGCAAGAGGGAAGATCTCCGAGGAGGAGGTTATGGAGTTTTGCCGTCAGAACCTGGCCCATTACAAGGTCCCCAGGATTATCGAATTCCGTGGGGAACTTCCAAAGACTGACGTTGGTAAGGTTTCCCGAAGGGAACTGAGGGAAGAATCGGAGGAAGGATAATATGGGCCAGCCCTTCTTGGAAATAGAGGAGCTGAACAAGGGCTTCGGGGGGCTTAGAGCTGTCGACAGGGTCGGTTTTACCATGGGGCGAGATGAAATACTGGGTATGATCGGTCCCAATGGTGCCGGCAAGACAACCATTCTGCGGCTGATCACAGCTATTCTGAAACCTGACTCAGGTCTCATCCGTTTCAGAGGCAAGGACATTGTCGGGCTCAAGACCTGGGATATAGTAAACCTGGGCATCGCCTGTACCTTCCAGAACATGAGGCCATTTCGCAGGCTACCCATCATTGCCAACGTCATGGTCTCCTGCCTTTCCCCGAGGGCCATGAAAAGGGGGGAGTGGGTAAAAAAAGTGGAAGCCAAGGCCATGGATGCCCTGGAGTTTGCGGGCATCTCTGACATGGCCCTGGAAAAGGCCTCCACCCTTTCCCAGGGCGATCTCAAACGACTGGAGGTGGCCCGGGCCGTTGCCACCGAACCGGAATTGTTATTGCTTGACGAGCCTTTCGGGGGGCTGAGTCCGGCCGAAACCGATCTGATGGCCAAATCCATCCAGAGGCTGCACAAGGGGGGACGCTTCGGCCGGTTGCACAGCGAAGGACCGGCCATGATCATAGTGGAGCATAAGCTTCAACAGCTGATGAAGATTGTGGATCGAATAATCGTCCTCAATTTCGGGACCATCATTGCCGACGGGGCCCCGGAGGAAGTCGTAAAAAACCGCGAGGTCATCGAGGCGTACCTCGGCAAGGGAGGGGCCTGAAGGTGCTGCTGGAAGTCGCCAATTTGACGATCTGCTATGACAAGGCCATGCTCATAAACGATTTGAGCATGCACGTTGATACCGGAGAACTGGTCAGCCTTGTGGGTCCCAATGGGGCGGGCAAGTCCACATTGTTGAGGGCCATTACCGGATTGGTGGCCTGGGAAAGGGAGATCACGCGGCGATCAGCCGGAGGGGACGTAACCCTCGATGGGACGGTGACCTTTGACGGAGAGAGAATCGACCAGGTACCTGCCCACGATATAGTCAAAAGAGGTCTGATTCACTGCCCTGAAAGGAGAAGGCCATTTCGGGAACTGACGGTGCGGGACAACCTCCGGGCAGGTGCGTATCTCGTGAAAGATAAAAACGAGGCCCGCGAAAACCTTACCCAGGTCTATGATCTGTTTCCGATTCTGGAGACGAGGTCTCGGCAGATATCAGGTACTCTCTCCGGTGGGGAGCAGCAGATGCTTGCAATCGGCAGGGCGTTGATGTCCGAACCCAAACTGCTGTGTATTGACGAGCCATCTACGGGCCTGGCCCCCATATCTAGGGCAGAGGTATTTGAGAAGATTGGACAGATCTCCGATTCCGGGATCACCTTGCTGCTCGTAGAGCAGGAGGTGAGCACTGTCTTCAAGATGGCCTCTCGCAACTATGTCCTCTCCTCGGGAAAGATCATCGCCGAAGGTACCGGTGATCAGCTGCTCCAGGATGAGGTCATCCGCAAGACCTACCTCGGCCTTTAGGCCTTCCCAACCTTTCCACCTTCGATACCGTAAGTTCTCAATAATCTTGGGTACCGTGGGGTTCAGCCGTTTCTTTCCGGCGCTCTCTAAACCTGTCGTCGTAGCGTGGCTGATATTTGGGGTTTTGCCGAAACCATGGAGAAGCGAATAGGATTCATTGGGAGAAAACCCCAAATATCAACCACTGCGGAAGTAAGAGGTAAATTCACTTTGAGAGAGCGCCTTCAAGAAACACCCGAACCCCAGTCCAGAAATCCCATTATTTCTCCTGAATTTATTGAGAAATTATTTTTGTTGCAGTTAATCCCTTTGATTGATTGGCAATAAGGTGCCGGGTGTCAGAAAATCTCAAGCCCTAAACGGCGACACCCGACACCTGAAACCCGAATACAGTTTTGGTTGCGGCCGAAGGCCTGCATTGGGACAAAGACCATGTCACAAACCAAGGGCCAAAAGGTTCAGATCCGGGCGTATCGCGTAAAGGTTTTGCTTTCCCGTCATCCAAGGGTGCGTAAGCTCAAACGTCTCCATTTCCCATCCGGTCACGGCAATAAGTTCTGGACCTCGAGCTGGCTTTTGATGGGTTTTTTCCACCGCAGAGGGCTACCTGAAAGGTCCAGGGTAATGGATGTGGGATGCGGCTGGGGACTGGCAGGAATATATTGTGCCAAGAAACACGATGCCGTTGTAACTGCCATTGACACGGACCCCGAGGTCTTCCCATTCCTGCTCCTTCACGCGGAGATAAACGGAGTTCAGATTGCCACAGTGAAGAGGGCCTTGGGGGGGCTGACATCTGAAGACCTGAGAGGCTTTGACATCTTGATCGGGGCTGACATCTGCTTTTGGGAGACATTAACCTACTCACTAAAAAGGCTCATCAATCGAGCACTGAGGTCAGGAATAAGGATGGTGCTTATAGCTGATCCGGGAAGGCCTACCTTTGATGAGCTTGCAGAGTATTTCGTTCAAATACAGGGTGGGGAAATATTGGACTGGACCGTTCAACGCCCCCGACACATCCAGGGCAGAATTCTCAAAATAGGGTCCCTCTGACCCTCTCACTTATTCCCATAAATCTTTCCTAACTCTTCATAAACCCTTCTGCCAATTTCAAGGCCACGGCATATGAACTCGGGACCATATTTCTGTCCAGTAGGGGTCCGAAAGGTGCCCGTGATCTTCTCTATGCCCTGAAGGCCACGACCAAAGCGCTTTAAGAGGGCCGAAATGGGCACCTTTCTTGGGGCCACCATCATCCAGACAGTTTCCGTGAAGTTGTCCGGCCCCCATCGGAACTTATCGGCATCGTATAGGGCGTCTGATATGATTTGCAGGGAGGGATCATCCAGCGGCCGGGCAGGCCTGAATGCCTCGGGATGAGCTACCAGTGGGAGCCCTTTCTTTCTTCGGGTCTGCTTCACAAGTCCCTCCAAACCCCCCACATGGTCCGGATGACCATGGGAGAGGGCCGCACCTCAATGCTTTGCATATCCACCCCCAGGGCATCGGCATTAAAGGCCGCCCCATGGGCGGAAAATCCGAAGTCGAAGAGGATGCTTCTTGCCCTGCCCCCTTTTGTAACCGTTACTATCGAAGAAAAGCCGTGTTCAGCCAGGACAGAGGATTTTACTTCCATATCTTTCAAGGGCAGGGCCCTCTGTACCACTTCAGTGTTATCCCGAGAAACCAGATCAATATAGTTGTCTTGAAGTGTCAGAATCTCCACCTTATCCGCCTCATTGATGATAATACCCATTTCTGCCTCCTTCCTCATCTATACTATTTAGAAACCCAATTTTGCTCTAACATCTGCCGGGCATCCAATCAAACCTAAGCTCCTTGGGGCAAACTGCAATCCCGCTAACAGCGGCTCTTTTATAAAGACACCGGATTAGAAACACGAACCTTCGCCGGAGAAGCCGAAATTGAAGGAACCCTAAAATATCAGCGAAAGAGCAAAGATGGCGATGTTACCCAGGACATGAATGGTGATGGGGGCCATTAGATTCCTCTCCTTATCA
>JAUUVE010000383.1 GCA_030589715.1 Desulfobacteraceae bacterium
CCAAAGCGGGTTGCCAGGGGAACAATTAAGGGGACGACCACCAAGATGGCACTGAATATGTCCATCATACAGCCCACAACGAGCAAAAAAACATTCAAAGCTATTAGAAACCCGATCTTGCTCTCTACCATTCCTTCCATGAACTTGAGGATCTTCATGGGAATAAAGGCATCCACCAGATAATTGGTAAATGCTAGTGCGGCCCCCAGGATGATCATTATGCCCCCCACCATCTTCATGCTATCCACCATGATGGCGGGCAGATCCTTGATCGGCCTCAGCTCCCCAAAAACAACCACCTTGACAAAGAGCACGTAGACAACCGTGAGCGCAGCCGCCTCTGTGGCCGTGCAAAAACCGGAGTATATTCCCACTATGATCAATAGGGGGATTGGTAATTCCCAGGCGGCCTCCTTGAGGGCTGAGAGGAACTCATGTGTGGAGAAGGAAGGCCTTTCGAGTCTCCATCTTCTACCCATATATACGGAAAAGAGACAGGGTACGCCCACCATCAAGAGACCAGGCAGAATGCCAGCTATAAAGAGCGTTTCAATGCTTGTGCCTGAAACAAACCCGTACAGTATGATGGGAAGGCTCGGCGGGAAAAGCAGCCCAAGGCTCCCCGAAGAGGTCATCAGACCGAGTGAGAAGTTTTCCTCATATCTTTCAGATATAAGGGCGGGGAAAAGAAGCCCGCCAAGGGCAATAATGGTAATCCCGGTTGCGCCTGTGATGGCGGTAAAAAAGGCACATGACACCAAGGCGACAACTCCGAGCCCCCCAGGGCCCCAGCCAAATAGGCTCCTTGAAAACCTGACCAGACGGGCCGAGGCGCCACCCTGGGAGAGAAGGTACCCGGCAAAGGTGAATAGGGGGATGGCCAACAGGACCGGCGCATTGGCCAGCCTAAAGATCTCTATGGGGATTGCGGCAAGGTCAACCTGGCTTACATAGAGGCCAAGCATGGTTGCCGCCAGGATTCCCGCAAAAAGGGGCAAACCAACTACGATCAGGAAAATGACCAAAATTACCATTGCAAGGATCATCTTGGATTCCCCTTGATCATTTGAAGCCCTTGATCCAGGGCCCTAAGGATGAATCTAAACAGGATCAGGGCAAAGCCTCCGGGAAGGATCAGCTGGCCTATCCAGCTGGGAAGATCAAGGAACATCTTTCCCCCAAACTCCATTTCCATCTTGATGTAGCCTATACAGACCTTGAGCATGATGGCGCATATCAATATCCCGGCCAGGGCCAGGACGAGTTCCCGTGTAGGAAGCCATTTTTGAGGAAGTATCGTGGAGAAGATATCAATCTTGATATGCTTGTTATCCGCCGTGAGGAGAGAGGCCCCCAAGAAGGTCAGCCACAATACGAGGAGCCTGACAAAGGGCTCTGACCAGTCCAGATGCCCCATCAGGGTGTTGGCCCACATGAGATGACCGTGCGTATATAGACCCCTCAGGCACACCTGGACAAAGGTGAGGATGACCATCGACCACAGCAATGCCACTATTAGCCACCGCTCCAGCCTGGCCAGGGCCGTATCAAACCGTTTCAGACTTTTCAAAATATTTATATTTTGGTAAGTTGAATAGTTTAGTTAAAGTTAATTTTGATGTTTTTTGAGTATTTTGTAAACCCGCTCCAGGACCCCTTTGGGGTAGATCTTGCCGGTCAGCTCCTTGGCAACCTGATCATGAATCCCATAGAACTCGTCCAAGGCCTCACCCTTTGGTACGGGGATTATTGTCAGCCCGCTATCCTGGATCATCTTTACTGCCTCCATATTTTGCCTCCTCAGGTCGAGCGTGAGCTCCTTCATCGTCTTTGTGAGACCCCTGATGAGTAGCTCCCTGAGATCCGGGGGCAGCTTCTTGATGTATTTGGAAGAAATCAGGATTGCTCCGGTGGAGTGAACAAGTGGTAGGGCCATCATGTCTTTTAGGGAGGTCTGCCACTGGAGTGCCAGGGCCCCCAAAGGAGGGGCGTAGACAGTATCTATCATACCCGTACTGAGGGCAGTGGTGACATCCGTAATGGCAAGGGGAATCGGGTTGATTCCCATTGCCACAAATGTCTCTTTTGCGATGGGATCTCCTGACCACGCCCATACCTTTAGCCCCGAGAGGTCCTTGACTCTTCTAATGGGTTTCTTTGAGAAGAGGTGCACATTTCCAACCTCTGCCCAGCCTAGGAGCTCAAAACCTCTCTTTCTGAACTGTTCTGCAAAAAAGGGGCGCAGTTCTTTATGAACCAGGTCTATCTCTTTGTCATTCCGAAACAAGAACGGGAGGTCCAGGACCCTGACCATGGGGAGTATCTGTCCGAATCCGACACCGGAAAATGCAGCACTATGGATCTGGCCGATTCTGATCTTTTTCAAGACATTGAGCTCGTCTCCGGCAATTCCGCCTGCATAAATCCTGAAGCCCAGCCGCCCCCCGCTCTTTTCCCTGAGTTCCTTATCCAGGGCCTTCATGTGTTTTATCCAGGTGGAGCCTTCCGGCGCCACAGTGGCAAATTTGATAAGGTACTTTGGCCTTGCCTCGACAGAATCGACAAGGAACAACTGAAGACTCATTCCTAATAAAAAAATACAAAAGCATTGAACTACGTATCTTAACTTGGGCAAACGCACCTCCTAGAAAAACAATTCCTCTGACATCTCTTTTAGTCGTTTCGTTTTTTGTTTCATAACTGCATTGATAAGGCAAACCTCTTTAAGGTCGTCAGGGCGGGCCTTGTCAACTTGCCTGATTAGCTCATTAAATAGCGCCTTGTCTTGTACCCCAACCGCATAGTGCCTGGCAAAATAGTACTGTGCTAATAGAAATTTCCCGTTGGTTAGGGAGATTGCCTTCTCAAAGTACTCCTTTGCCTTGGCAGGGTCACCGCCCAGCATCTTGGGCTTTGCAGCAAGGATTGTGCCCATCAAGACATAAGGTGTGCCATAAAAATAGTCACCCTTTAGTTGCAGGACCCTTTCAAGGCATGACTCGGC
>JAUUVE010000332.1 GCA_030589715.1 Desulfobacteraceae bacterium
ATAATCCTCAAGGAGGACCCGAGTGCACCTGTGGCGGCGATCCAGGTGTGGGTCAGGACAGGAAGCGCCAATGAGACAGAGGAAGAGGCGGGCATCCCCCCCCTGATTGAGCATATGATCTTTAAGGGCACTCCCACAAAGAAGACCGGGGAAATTGCCGGGACCATTGAGGGCTCAGGGGGAAACATAAACGCCTATACCTCCTTTGACCGGACAGTCTATTTTGTTGAAATTGCCTCTTCCCATTTTGCGACAGGCCTTGATGTCCTCTTGGATGCTGTCCAGCATTCCCTCTTTGACACCGTGGAGCTGGAAAGGGAAAAGGAGGTAGTATTAGAGGAATATCGCCGATCATTGGATATACCTCGCAGGCGTTTGAGTTGGGCTGTGATGGACCTTTGCTATAAGAAACACCCGTACGGAAGGCCCATAATCGGGTATGAATCAACCATCCGCTCCTTTGACCGAAAGGCGATCCTCAACTACATGGACAAATGGTACACACCCGATAACATGGTCTTGGTGGTGGTGGGAGACTTTAAGACCAGCCAGGCACTCAAGACCATCAAAAGCCTAGTCAAGGATTTTCCCGAGAGGAGCGGCCAGAAACCATTCAGGCCTCAGGAACCGAAACAGACCGCCCTGAGGAAAATTATCAAAAAAGATAAGGTTCAGCAGGTCTACCTGGATATGTCCTGGCACATACCCTCCTTGACCCATCCGGACATCTACCCCTTAGATCTGCTTGAGACCATCCTCTCACACGGAAAGAGTTCCAGGCTTTACGGACGATTAAAAATGGAGGCCAACCTCGTTTACAGTGTCAGTGCTGGGGCATATGCCCTTTCGGATCCCAGCCTCTTCTCGATTGATGCCAACCTCGGGCCTGAGAATCTGGATAAGGCCCTTGAGGCCATTGCCGGGGTAATCGCTGAAATCACCCGGGCGCCTGTTCCTGAATCGGAGTTGAAAAAGGCCAAGACCATTGCAGAGGCCGATTTTGTCTTTGATATGGAGACCATGGCGGGTCAGGCCAGCACACTGGCCTTTTTCCAGACCATGACCGGTGACATGTATAACGCTGATAACTATCTGGAACACCTCAAGCAAGTTACACCCCAGGATATCTCGCGGGTGGCAAGGACATATCTCAGGCCGGAAAACCTCTCAATAGGCATAATGGCACCCACAGGCTCCGATATAGAGATCTCAGCTCAAGAAGTAGCGGGGCTTTTTGCCGCACCCGGTTCCACGCCCCTTCCTGAGGGCGATCAGGCCCAAAGAGAGGTCAAAGAGGCCTCCATGATAACCCTTTCCAACGGCATGAGACTGGTAATCAGGGAAAACCACAGGCTGCCGGAGGTATCATTCACTGGGGCCTTTCTTGGAGGTAGCCGGCTTGAAGGTCCCAAGGAATGGGGTATCTCCAATTTTGTGGCCAAGATGCTGACCCGAGGAACCACCGAAAGGACCATCTCCCAGATCGCATCAACTGTGGAGTCTTGGGCAGCGAATCTTGAGGGGTTTTCAGGTAGAAACACCCTTGGAATCTCGGGAAAGTTCCTGAGCAAGGACATCTACCCCGGCCTCGAGCTACTTGCCGATGTGGTACTCCACCCAGGCTTCCCCGAACCCGAAATGGAAAAGGTGAGGGAGGACATCCTGGCCGCTATCAAGGCAAAAAAGGACCGTCCCACGGCACAGCTCTTTGAACTATTTTACAAGACCCTCTTCCGGAACTACCCCTATGGCCATCCCCTCACGGGGACAGAGAAGAGCATCCGGTCCATTAAGCGAACAGAATTGGTAAAATGGTATAGAATGCTCGCCATGCCCTCCAATTTTGTCCTGGTCGTTGTGGGCGATGTAAATAAGGACAACTTGATCCCCTATATCAAGACCCTTTTTGGTGGCCTTGCTCCCTCTTCTCACAAGTTGCCGCAGATACCACCTGAGCCCCCCC
Source organism: Desulfobacteraceae bacterium (assembly GCA_030589715.1). GTDB lineage: Bacteria > Desulfobacterota > DSM-4660 > Desulfatiglandales > Desulfatiglandaceae > JABMQV01. The sequence continues at coordinate 1,964 of JAUUVE010000332.1, forward strand.
TAAAGAGGCCCAGAGAGGCCCACACGGAAAGGCCCACGGCCCAGACCCATCTGGCAGTCGGATACCTGGGGGCAGATCTCAAGAGCAAGGATAACGCACCGATGGCCCTGGTCAAGACCGCCCTCGCCGGTCAAGGGGGAAGATTGTTTTCCCGGCTCAGGGACAAGGAAAGCCTGGCATATGCAATAACTGCCTTCAGGCGTCCAGGGCTGGACACGGGCGCCTTTGGTGTCTACCTGGCGTGTGATCCCACAAAACTACCCGTCGCAAAAAAGGCCGTTTTTAGGGAATTAGACAAGATAAGAAAGAAGGGGTTGACCGAAGATGAGCTCGAGGGAGCAAAAAGATACCTCTTGGGGAACCTCCGGATCGGGCTCCAGACCAATGGAAGCCAGGCATTGCATATGGCCCTTGACGAACTTTACGGCATGGGCTACGACGATGTCCGGCGGTTCATGCGGAAGATAGAGAGTGTAACCCTAAAGGACATAAAAGAGGCCGCCCGCAAAATCATCGTCCCCGACAGATTTGTCCTCGTTACAGTGGGGCCAACCCAAAACCCTTCCAGCCGTGATTAAATTTCCGCACGGCTTTTGCTCTTCCCCCCGGAGTAACAGTTCGAAATGCTCGGCCTCCGGCCCAGAGGCCTGACTTCTGATCTCTGTCTTTTCCCGTCCTCCGACCTCCGACATCTGACCTCCGACCTCAGTCCCTTCCCTCCGTCCTCTGACTCCTGACCTCCGACTTCTGATCCGCGAGCCCATCAATTGCCAATCTTGAATCTTCCGGCCTATCCGGGCAAGGGTTCAGGGGGCAAGGGCTGCGGCAGGCCGTTCAATCACCCGCATGCCCTTCCATTTCCCGCCAAGGAAGCGAAAATAGAACACGAATCCGAGTATAATCACATAGGCCGAAGCGATAACCCAGGCAAACATCAGGCCCCAGTTGAGGATAATGACCGTGAGGTAGGTTGGGATAACGAGCACGAGCAAGGATATGATGGCAACCATGATCATCACATATCGGGTGTCTCCGGCGCCTTTCACTGCAGCGGCAAAGACCATGTTCAGGGTGTTAAAGACGGAATAGACCGCCACAAACCGCAGCAGAACCACCGTCAGCCTATAGATCTCTCGAAATTTTTCAGGGTCTGCCTGGGCCGCAAAGGGGGCCACAAAAATATCCGGAATCAACACGTACGCCGCAGCCATGCCCGCCATATAGACAAAGGTCAGATGGAATGCGGAATAGACACTCTTTTGTGCCGTCAAAGGTTTGTCTCTCCCCAGATACTGACCCACAAGCACCGATACGGCGATGCCCGAGCCTATCATGGGCATAAAAACAAGCGTGCTGATGTTGAATGCAATGTTTGTGGCCACAAGGCTGGTCGTTCCCAGACGCCCAACCAAAAGAATAAATATGGTAAACCCCGCCATTTCCAGAAAAAACTGAACACCCGCGGGAAAACCGAAACGCAC
>JAUUVE010000197.1 GCA_030589715.1 Desulfobacteraceae bacterium
AAGAGCAGGCTGCCCCTGACCTCTACCTGAGGATAATAGAGAGCAGGCCCGATGGTATTGTCATAAGAGGGGCAAAGATTGATAACACAACCGCCCCGGTAAGCGATGAAATAATAGCCATACCCACTCGATTCATGACTGAAAAGGATCACGATTATGCCGTTGCATTTGCCGTGCCTTCTGATTGGGAAGGTGTAAAGATGCTCGTTAGGCCTGTATATCACCATGGGAGGAAACATCTGAAAGCCCCTATTGCCGAATACGGAGATGCCGAGTCATTTACCATCTTTGACGATGTCTTCGTTCCTCGGGAGAGGGTCTTTCTGGATGGCAAGGGAGACCCAAGGCAAACGCCATTTGCTGGATTCCTCGCCCTGCTTTTCGCCCACTATCACCGGCATTCCTACACCGGATGCAAACCTGCCGTATCAGAAGTTCTTGCCAGTGCGGCGGCACTGGTATCCGAATACAACGATATTGAAAGGGAAGACCACGTCAGGGATAAACTATCGCACCTGATAGGCACGGCAGAGCTTGTCTTTGCTGCCGGCCAGATGAGTGCCTATCGTGGTGAGAGATCGGCATCAGGGACCTATATCCCCGACGAGATCTTAACCAATGCCGGCAGAAGACTGGCCGGGGAAGAAATTTATAATGAGTTTAAAGTTGTTGCTGACCTTGCCGGGGGTTTGTGTGCCACCATGCCCTTTGAGGAGGAATTCTTCTCTGAAAAAACAGGAGAGCTTGCGAATAAATATTTAAAGAGGAATCCCAAGATCTCTTCAGAAAATCAGCACCGTTGCTTCAGAGGCATTGAAAACATGATCGTCTCAGAGTTGGCTGGTGTGACGCAGGTGGCGGGACTCCATGGTGGTGGTTCCCCCCAGATGGAGACGATTACCATGATGAATAGATATGATGTTGAGAGCCTAAAGAGCATAGCGAAATACCTGTTCGGAATAGAGGGAGAACTTCCTAAATACGATAGACCCACCGTGACCCCAAGGAAGATGCTGGAGAAATTTCGAAAACTCCTGAGCGGCAAATGAGCCAGTCCCCGGAATGGCCTTCTTTTGGAGCACAAAAAAGGAACGTCCAAACCGGGAGAAGCCCCCTCTGGGACATAAACAAAACCAGGACGAACCCGATAAAAGAGGTACCAGTATGAACAAGTCGATCGTCGCCATTGTCCGTTACGAGAGCCCGCTGGAATCGGTACGGAAGGCAGTTGGACTTTCCCACGGCCTGGACCACCTGCCTCCTAACCCCAAGGTCTTTATCAAACCCAACCTCGTCTACTGGACCAAGGCGGTGCCATTTCCCAAATGGGGCGTGATTACCACCTCCCGGGTTGTAGGAGACATGGTGGTTCTCCTCAAGGAGCGGGGAGTCGATGACATCACGATCGGAGAGGGGATAGTCACGAAGAGCCCTAAGGACACGGAGACCCCTGCCCATGCATTTGAGACCCTCGGGTATAATGTCTTGAAGAAGCGTTACGGTGTCAAGTCCATCGATGTCTTTGAACGGCCCTTTGAGAAAGTGGATCTGGGTGCCGGGGTAGTGCTCAACTTCAATACCGATATCCTCCATAGCGACTTTGTGGTCGATCTGCCTGTGCTCAAGACTCATGCTCAAGCGGTGGTGAGCCTTGCAATCAAGAACCTTAAGGGGATGATCGATATTAATTCCCGAAAAAAATGCCACAGCGCTGACCCTGAAAAGGACCTCAACTACCATATTGCAAGGCTCGCGAATAAACTCCCCCCTTCCTTCACCCTTCTGGATGGGATTTACACCATCGAGTGGGGGCCGGGTTACAATGGGAGAGCCAGAAGGAGCAATATCCTGGTAGCCTCCTCTGATATCCTGTCGGCTGACATGGTTGGGGCCAAGGTACTCGGATACGACCCCTCGGAGGTACAGTATCTGGTACATGCAGCCCGGGACCGAGGGAGGCCCCTGGATTTCTCTGACATGGAAGTGGTGGGCGAAAAGATCGAGGAGGTAGCCTCTCATCATGAATACGCCTTTCCTTACAATGAGGAGGGGACACTTCCCCGGCCAATGGAGAAGATGGGTATCAAGGGCCTGGCCTATCCGAAATATGACCTTAGCATCTGCACCTACTGCTCGGCTCTGACTGGGGTGATCCTCTTCGCTATAGCCCAGGCCTGGAAGGGTGAGCCCTGGGACAATGTGGAGGTCCTTACCGGAAAGGCAATGAAGCCTACACCTGACAAGAAGAAGACCATTCTGATCGGAAAGTGCATGTATGAGGCCAACAGAGACCATGCCGACATTCAGGAGATGATTGCTGTGAAGGGGTGCCCCCCTGCTCCCAAATCTGTTGTAAAGGCCCTTCATCGGGCAGGAATCGAGGTTAATCCCGCCATCTTCGAGAACATGGATAAGGCCCCAGGATTCTTTATGGGGAAGTATGAGGGGAAGCCGGAGTTCGAAGAGGCCTTTTTCACCGTCACGTAACCTGGAGTCTTCGGGCCTGCCCGATGCATATTCCATCCTACTCGATGGGGTATTGTTGAAGTCCCCCTAAGCGAAGTCCTTCTCTTCCATGACTGAGCGTCCGTGGAGAAGCGAAGATAAAACTCAGGGCTGAGTGTTGGCCAACTGGCCTAACAAAATGTCAACCCACAGTAATGATAAACTATATGTGAGGAGGTAAATAAATGAGAGAAGTGGTGATTGTAGGGTATCTGAGGACGGCTCAATCACGGTCCAGACCTAATGATCCAGCTCGGGACTGGTTCCACAAACTGAGAGCTGACGATCTGCTAGCCAAGTTACTACCTGTACTCATGGAAAGGACAGCTATAGATACAAAGGAGATCGATGATTTCCTGGTCGGATGCGCCACGGGCGTCAGCGAGCAGTGGATGTACGGAGGGCGAAACCCCATCTTTCTGGCCAACTTCCCGGAGACGATCCCGGCGAAGTTCGTGGACCAGCAGTGCGGGTCTGCCATGGCGGGAATACACATAGGTTTTCTTGAAATCGCGGCGGATTTTGCAGATATTGTCCTGGTGGCGGGAATAGAGCACATGACTCGTGTCCCCATGGGAGGTGCAATGGTTGAAAAGGGAGCCATTACCCCGAATATGAAACTCTTCACCGAGGAATCTTACAAACACTGGGACATGATGACTACCGTGAACATGGGGCTCACTGCGGAAAAGCTCTTCTCCCTGAGGGACTTCACCAAAGAGGATATGGATCGTTGGGGAGTCAGGGCCCACCAGCTGGCGACCAAGGCATTGAAAGAGGGATTTTTCAAGGAAGAGATTTTGCCTGTTGAGGCAGAGCAGGCCGACGGTACCACCATAGTAGTGGACCGCGATCAGGCCGTCCGAGAAGATGCCTCTGTAGAGGGCATGGCAGATCTTAAGCCGGCCTTTAAAGAGGACGGCGTGATCACAGCAGGGAACTCCTCTCCGCTGAATGCTGCGGCCTCATCCATGCTGCTCATGTCCAAGGAGACAGCCAAGAAGAAGGGCATCAAACCCCTGGCCACCATCCGTTCCATCGGCTTCGCCGGTGTTGATCCCACTATCATGGGTGTCGGGCCGGTGCCAGCCAGCCGAATGGCCCTGGAGAAAGCCGACATGAAGGTAAAAGATATTGATTACTGGGAGATCAACGAGGCCTTTTGCATTGTGGCCTTAAACTGCATCAAGGAGCTTGGGATCGATCCGGATAGGGTTAATATTATGGGGGGCGCTACGGCCATCGGTCATCCACTGGGAGCCACGGGAATCCGTCTGACAGGGACCTTGGCCCGTATTCTGAACGTGAAAGGCGGGCGCTACGGTTGCGCCAATGCCTGCATTGGTGGTGGACAGGGCGTAGCTACAGTTATCGAGAGAGAAGATTATTAATAAGGAAAAAATAATGAAAGTTGAAGATATTAAGATGGTAGCGGTAATAGATGCCGGCGATATGGGCCATGGGATCGAGAAGGCAGCACTTATCACGGGCATTTGAGATCACCTTTGCCTGTGAAATCATAATTGCCACCGAAAAACGACCAACGCAGTGGAACGGACATTAACGAAAATCGGGGGTCAGATTACCAGGGCTTGAATTATCATGTGTTAATTCAAGATCAGTCATGAAGAATGGAGCGGCAGATTATTATCTGACATCACAAGGAAAAAGCAGGGCTATAAGGCATTAGCAATACCATTACCCAATTTGGAGGAAGGAGTGAGTCCATGGTCGAAAAGGTTCTACATAATCTATTTCGAATCGAAATTCCCCTGCCCGAGAGCCCCCTCAAATCGCTCAACTCTTATGTGATAAAGGCTCCGGAGAGGAATTTAATCATCGATACGGGGTTAAATCGAAAAGAGTGCCTTAGGGCCATGCAGACTGGTTTGCGCGAACTGGGCGTGGATTTGGAGAAGACTGACTTTTTCATCACCCATCTGCATGCTGATCATTTTGGCCTTGTCTCAAAGCTGGTCACGGATACCAGCAAGATATACTTTAACCGACCGGATGCAGAAATCATTGAGACCTGGGGCGGCTGGAAATCCATGATTGACTATGCCGGCATGAATGGTTTTCCAGAAAATGAGCTTCGAGCGGCCCTTCATAGCCATCCCGGGTACAAGTACAGCCCAAAGTGGGTTCCTGAACTGAGTATTTTAGAAGATGGAGACACAATCAGTATTGGGGATTACCTATTCAAATGCGTGGAGACCCCCGGTCATACCAGAGGACATACATGCCTGTACGAATCCGCAAAAAAGATTCTCCTTTGTGGAGACCATATTCTTAATGACATAACCCCCAACATCCAATGTTGGTCAGATCAGGAAAATCCACTGAAGAATTATCTGACCAGTCTGGACAAGGTTTATGGGTTGGATGTTAATCTCGTATTGCCCGGACATAGGCGTCTTTTCAAGAACTATAAAGAAAGAATCAAGGAATTAAAAAGACATCACCAGGAGAGGGCTGATGAAGCCCTCTTAATCCTAAGCAAGGGTTCAAAACATGCCTTTCAGGTTGCCTCGGAGATGACCTGGGATATTGGCTATGAGTCTTGGGAGAAATTCCCAGTATCACAAAAGTGGTTTGCCACCGGAGAGGCTATTGCTCACTTGAGATACCTTGAGGAAAAGGGAATGGTCTTCAGAGAAGCAGAAGAAAAGATGATCACGTA
>JAUUVE010000375.1 GCA_030589715.1 Desulfobacteraceae bacterium
TCTCCTCGGCCCGGGTTATTCATCCCCGTAAGCCTTCCAGCCACCCTCGCAGGAAAATCCCGCGTCCACCGGAAGTGTCACGCCGGTGATAAATCGCTCCTTTTCCGAGCACAGAAAAACGGCTGCATCAGCAATATCTGACGGCATAATGAACTTCTTCATCGGGACGTGGCTCAGTATAGTATCAGGGTTTCGTAACCCTTTGTCAAACATCCCCTGGAGGAGGGGGGTCAGTATATAACCCGGCGCAATAGCGTTTACCCGGACACCCTTTTGGGCCCAATCCCGTGCCAGGATCCGGGTTAGCATTATCACGGCGCTCTTCACGGGGGCGTATACAACAAGGGGCACGGGCGTCAGTGCCGTAACTGAGGAAATGTTGACAATAACTCCGGATTGTCGCCCCACCATCTCCTTTCCAATCCGCCTCGAACAGATATAAACACCCTTAAGATCTACATCAGTTACCTTGTCAAGAAACTCCAGATCCAGATCAAGGATGGAGACAGCAGGGTGTGTTATGCCGGCGTTGTTGATCAGGATGTCAATATGCCCAAATCTCTCCAGGGTCTGATCTGTGGCCTTATCTACGCTTGGGGCCTTTGAAACATCCGCTTCGCACACCAAGACCTCCTGACCCATATCCTCTATCTTACAAGCCGTTTCCTTGGCCGCTTCCATGTCAATGTCAAAAATTACTATATTGGCCCCCTCTTGCGCCAATGCCACGGCTATGGCTTGGCCAATGCCCATACCGCCCCCCGTTACCACCGCCACCTTTTCTTTTAGCCCCACCACGTTAGCCTCCCCTTTGATTAATCAAGATATAATCTAACAGCAACAATGTTTTGAACATAACAAACTAAACACAATAAACCCCACAATAAATCCGCCAATTCTGAGTCTATAACCGAAGGCCAACCTCAGCCCCTTCAGAAATGGCTTCCAAGGCCCTCCTTGGCTCAAGGCAGTCACCTATAAGATAATTTTCCCCCACAAGATCTTTCAAAGATCTTGCCAGGTCGTTTCGAGGCTTTGAACCCATTGCCAAGACGACCTGAGCAACCGGCAGAGAAGCCCTCTTTTTCTCGGGATCTTCATGGATAACCTGCTCTTCCGAGATATGCACCACCCTTCGATTGGTCATAATATCGACACCAAGTTCTATCATCATATCCTTCATCATCTTCCCGACCAACCGTGGGATTCCATGAGCTACATAGGGAAACATCTCCAAGAGAGTAACATCCACTCCCCTCTCTGCCAGGAATATGGCTACCTCGCAGCCGACGGTCCCTCCGCCGATGATGGCCGCCTTGTCTTCAATCTTTACCCTATCCAGGAGGACATCGACGGCCTGTACGACATGAGAAAGATGGACACCAGGTATATCGGGCAAGAGCGGAACCGAACCCGTGGCCATAACAATCGCATCGGGGTTCATTTGAGAGACCATGTCGATATCTACTTTTTTATTCAACCTTATATTAACGCCCAAAGGCTTCAAAACCGCTTCATAATACTCGAGAAGGCCCTTCAACTCTTCTTTGATTGAGGCCTGGCAAGCAGCCTCTATGCGGCCGCCCAATCGATGATGTTCCTCGTAAAGGGCCACCTCATGCCCCCTCAAACCGGCCACCCTCGCGGCCTCCATCCCTCCAGGGCCACCACCGATTATCATCACCCTTTTTCTTTGAGGTGCTGGCTTCAGTTCAAATTCAGACTCGCGCCCCACCTCCGGGTTGACTGTGCAAACGATATCCTTGTCTTGAAAGAGGTGATCTATGCAAACGTTACAGGCAATGCATCGACGAATTTCCTCCGCTCTTCCCTCTCTGGTCTTGATGGGTAAGTCGGGGTCTGCCACCAGGCCCCTCGCCATTGCTATGACATCCGCTTTGCCTTGCCTCAGGATCTCCTCGGCCAACTCGGGCCCGTTGATCCTTCCGGCTACAATAACCGGAACGCTCACCTTTCGCTTAATCGTTTCCGCAGCACGGACATTACAGCCCCGAGGGAGAATCATGGGAGGAACGATCCATTCCGCTGTTTTGTAATTTCCTGCTGAGACATCAATTGCGTCCGCTCCAGCTTCCTCCATCAACTTGGCGATGAGGCTCGTCTCCTCTTTGCTCAGACCGCCGGGCACATGTTCCTCTCCTGGAATTCGGAAAAAGATTGGGAAGTCTGCCCCCACATTTTTTCTCACCTCCTCGATAATCTGAAATGCGAAACGGGTTCTGTTTTCCAGGCTTCCCCCGTAGCGGTCTTTCCGGGCATTTGAATATGAAGAGAGAAACTCCGCGATCAGGTATCCATGAGACCCGTGGACCTCTAAAGCATCAAAGCCGAGTTGTTTGACCCTTCGGGCAAATTCACCATACTGTAGGATAATCCTCTCTATCTCAGGGATCTTCAGGGCCTTCGGGGTAAATTTTCTGACCGGACACGGAATGGCTGACGGGGCAACAGCGTTGGCGCTGATTAGATCCGGATTTGCCTGCCTACCCGCATGGTGCAGTTGCAAACCAACCGGGACACCGCAAGAATGGATGGCTTCGACCAATGTTGAAAGTCCTTCCAAGATCTCATCCCGATATATACGATATTCAGATTTACCGCCTATTCCAACGGGATCAAAAACCGCAGGCCCCAGCATGATAAAGGCCACCCCGCCCTTGGCCCTTTTTGTGAAGTAGTCAATCAATCTTGGATTGACGACACCCCCCTCGCCTGCAAATCCAGGGTCCAGGCAAGGCATCAGAATCCGGTTCTTGAGCCTGAGGGAATTGATCAAGATGGGTTCAAATAATCTCTCCATTTTGGGACCTTTCAGTGCAATCGTTTCCCCGGAACATAATGTGGCTATATTCTGTGGCCATAGGCCCCGGGGAATTAGCGAGATTGATAGTTCACAACCAAATCACGGGCAGGACATCAAGGGTACTGAGGGCCCTTCATGTTCGGATACCCTATCCGGATGCTTGACAATATCGACCACCTCGATGGGTTGATTTTGAGCTATCTCAGTCCCTGGACCCAGCACGCTCATATTGATGGGCGGCA
>JAUUVE010000255.1 GCA_030589715.1 Desulfobacteraceae bacterium
AAACCGGTCACTTAGATAATATTCTTCAAAATCGGGGCTCTGTTCTGACTGTCCATACCCTGTCCGGTCATGCATTATGACCCGGTAACCTTCTCCTACTAAACTCGGATATATATCCTTCCACATTTTTGTGCAGCCAAAACCATGATGGAGAACTACGATAGTATCTCCATCGCCATGGATCTCGTAGTATATCTTGATTCCATTTACATCTTCGAAAGGCATCTGTATCTCCCTAATCTAATATCTGATGATATGTCCCTGTGCCTATTATCTTTAGTCAAGAAATAATTGTTTAGCTATGCTTGATCCCATTCAGTTGTGAGCTGCGATAGAGTTTAATCGAGAGTGGCTGTCATATTTGGCACGTATCTTTTTCCACCTCTCTCTAGATGGAGGCATCGATCTACGACTTCCCGGAGAGCTCTTTAGGATTCGCCCTTCTTCGATGATACCTCGTAAAATGGGCGAGGGCCCTTGCAGCTCTTCGGATATTCGGATATACGGGGATACCTGCATCGCGGCATCGTTGTTGTGCCTTGAGCACTGCCTCCACTCGCCATGGGGTGGTGGGGTCTCCGGAGTTGATAAAGATGACCATCGGCTTTTGGGCCTCTCGTGCCAGATTGATCAGAAACTGAAGATTCAACTCATGACGTTCTGCACCCTTCGGATAGTCGAGGAGCCATATGGCGCTGCTGTTTCCGATCAGGAGGTCCACACCGTCCCATTGCGCTCCCATTTGAAAACATCGAACCATTGTCTCTATGCCTCCCATAACGGAAGCGTCCATGGGATTTGAGATCAGGGACCAGACCTCAGGGGCAAAGGACCGGATCTCCTCTCTCATCTCTGAAGGCAGTGGTGGGACTTCGAAGCCCTCCAACTCACACGCATCAGCCGCCGCCACACTCCCTCCACCGCCTCCACCCATCAGCAGAACCCTTTGGCCCGTTAAAGGCCGAAGAAATTGAAAGGCGAGAAGCACATCGGCCATCTCTTCCATGGAATGAACGCTCACGACCCCGAATTGATGGCAAATGGCTTCCCACAGGGCCTCCTCCCCACTCACAGAGGCCGTATGTGAGATCACGGCCCTGGAACCGGCTTTCGTCCTACCGGCCTTGAAAAGGACCACCGGTTTCCTGCCGTCTGAACGTCGGAGGAGGTCCAGGAACCGCCTTCCCTCCTTCACGCCCTCCAGGTACATGGCGATGACCTTGGTCTCTGGATCCTCCAGGAGGTAGTCGAGGAAATCCGATTCATTGAGGTCTGAGGCATTTCCGAAGCTGATGATCTTGCTGAAACGGAGTCCCCTTCCCGCGCCCTGATACTCCAGATCCGCAGCATTTCCTCCGCTCTGAGAGGCAAATGCCAGATGCCCAGGTTCCCTGGGAAGGCTAAAACGAAAACTCAGTCCGACACTCGGGCAATAGAGGCCCATGCAGTTGGGCCCGATGACCCTGATCCCCGCTTCCCGTGCCCGGTGCACGATCTGCCTTTCGAGATCGAGACGGTCCTCCATCTGGGTCTCTGCCATCCTCGCCGTAAAGAGATGAATGGAGCGGACGCCTTTGACCACACAATCCTCCACAAGGGTCAGGGCCTGATGATGGGGGATGCAGGAGATCACATGATCGACCGGACCGGCTATCTCGCGAAGCGTTTTGAAACATGGAACGCCAAGGACCTCCTGCTCCTCTATGCTGATCGGGTATACCGGTCCAGGGAATGGAAACTCCAAGAGTTGCCGAAGGTACATATATCCTTGACTCTCCGAATTTTTCGAGACACCCACGATTGCCACTGCTCTCGGATGAAACAGGCGATCAAGGGGATGGTTGCACACCTTTCGCGAGCTATTCATAAGGTTTTCTATTCCTCTTTAGACTCGAATGGGCCGGACAGATCCGCAGGAGAAGGAATTTCTGATTTGATTTGTCTGATAAGCGCTTTTTGTGGGAGGGAGTATAGAGAAATTGATGGTTGTGTGTCAAGTTCAAAGCACATCAATCCCCATCCATTGATAGACTTCCGGCGATCAAAATGTCTATAGTTCCTACCTGTTTCCGGGGCGTTCAACCAAATCAACAGATACTCTTTTTCGAATAGTATGCCCTCACAGCTGAAAAGAAGCTGTAAAATGGATGGCTCGAGGTGGCAGAAGGCTTCGTACCGGATGTGTCAGTGAAGCTGGCTGGAGAGGCATCCTGCGGTCCCTTCCCGCTCATGAGGGTCTCGTATGCAGCCTGCACCTGTTTGAATCTCATCTCTGCCTCAGGTTCCCCCGGATTCTTATCTGGATGAAATCTCATGGCAAGGCGTCGGTAGGCCTTTCTGATCCGCTTTTCTGTGGCATCCCGAGGGATGCCAAGGATCTCATGAGGATCTTGGCTGAAGCTCTCCATTAACTTGCCCTCGGTCTCAGATTTCACCTCTCCTTATTCTTCACGATTTTTCAAAACCCTCAAGATCTTGCTTTTCCCTGATCCTGGTCTTTCAGCTCCCGCTTGAGCCTCTCGATGAACTGGCTCCTGGCCTTATCATCCCCCAATATCTGCTCCTTGACAGCCTTCCACGTGGGTGGACAATTCTTGTAGGTCACCTCCACCAACCCGTGGATTATCCTGTCTATCTCGTTCTTGTTCTCCTTGGTGACCTCAATCCCGGCCTCCTCAAAAATATCCTTCATGTGCCTGAAGTAGCAAGACATCATGTACCTCCTTGTTATGCTTCCTTACCTGAAGTGCGGGCAGCTATTAGATTATAGAGCCAGGCGAAGATAGCGCCAATAATCAGGCCGTCCACGAAAGCCCAGACAAGGCCTATGAAACTGCCAGCTGGAGATATGCTGTAGCCCCGATATAGACGTCCGATTAAGGTAGGCTCACCCGTTGCGCCATCAAAGGCGATAATCCACCAGGTAAGAAAGAAAAGACCGATCCCCCAAACCAAGCCACACGTGAGCGCAAAGGCTTTTACATTTAGTCTCATTTTTGACCCCCTTGTGTTATGTGGATAGTGTTCAAGCTCAGTGGCTCCAGGGAAGCCGCCGAGCGGTCCTACCGGAGTCAGGTGCAGCGCAGCTAGTGGCCTGCTGCCACGACACGAATAACCCTTGAGATAATAACCATCAAGAAGGAAGGCAGCCAGATCCACAGAAGTTCACTTTTGATAACTGATAGACCCCATTTGCTAAAGAAAGCGTCAATACCGATCGGAGAGACCATTATTGGTGTCCATGGAAAGAAATATCTTGTATTGTCAAAAGGAGACAATAGAGCAATTCCCAAACCTCCATTGGTGAAGGCATCAAGTATGCCGTGGCTCGCTGATAACAAGAAAAAGAAGATGAAATAGAAGAACCATTGTCTAGAGAATATCTCCATATCACGGAAGAAAATACCAACCAAAAAAATACTCATTAATAAACCAAAAAAGGGTGAGTGGAAAAATCCCCTGTGTCCGAGAAAATGGTCATATGGGATACCAAAGGAAAATCCAATTACGTCAGCATCAGGAATAATTGAACAAGCTACAGAGAGGGTCCAAAAAAGATTGGGAACATCTCGTGGTGCGAACGCTATTCCGGCAGCAACTGCAACAGCTGCATGTGAAATTACTGAAGGCACAACTAGCTCCCTGTATATGATCGCCTATTAATTGCTATGCAGAAAAGTTTCTGTGTAGTCCAATATATTTTATGCTTTACAGAATTCCCTGTGCGTTGGATTATTAGAATCAATTTTCAAGGCGATTGTCAATAGATGCAGGTCTGGCCTGCTGACCATCTTATAGCCGCATCTTTCGCAGGAAGGAAAATTCACAATTCAAGGTCTGGTCCTTATCCATAAGCTGCTTTAGAACCTGAGTCCTCCCCTTAGATTCAATCCATGCCATATAGTTTTTTATTTAAGTTTTTAAGAATGTCCCTCTACATATGCACGCCCAATCCTTAAACCCTTAACTCCTGACTGTCAAGTTCATTCAGAAACTACGCCCCGTATCACTCTACCCACTAGTCAAGATGCGCCACAATATTTTACACTTGAATTTAATGCAGGATTAGTGAAGACTGAATGGACCACTGCGGAAAGAGCCGAACAAGGCAAGAAGGTTACATTAATTGAAGTTCCCCGCATTTGAGAGTTTAAGGCTTAAGGCCATCGAAAGGTACATCCAGGATGAGAAGGAAGGGAAAATTCATGGGATTCTTTAAACTATTCGTCGGAAAGTCCCCGGAAGAGGCTGAGAAAAAAGCCGACGCCCTTTTTGAGGCAGGCGAATACGGGCT
>JAUUVE010000166.1 GCA_030589715.1 Desulfobacteraceae bacterium
CAAGAAGGGCCTCGTCCCCACCAAAACCATCTTTGTGCCCGTAGGCCTTCAGAAACGAACCTTGAGGGTAGTGAACCGATTCTGACAACCCCTTGGACGTCCACCCTTATTTTTCCTTTTCGCCAGATTTTTCAGCGCTGCTTCTCTTGTACCCATCATTGACCTCTTTTTGAGTATTCAGTCCAAAATGTATTGCTATACGACTTTACAGCAAGACAGCAATAATGTCAAGGGTGAAACTTAGGAGAAGAATTTTGGTTGATTAAACGTCCACTAGCACCTGAAAAAGGGTAGTGTGTTTCCTGTTCCTCACCCAAATTGTAACCGAGAGTGTAACCATGACAATTAAAAACAACCACACAGAACCTAACAAAAACAAAAGGTGTAGTCAGAGGGTTTCTTCAATAAAAAAGGGGAGATACCTTGATATCAAAGGCTCTCCCCCGTTTATAAAATATGCCGGATTTAGGACTTAAAATCCCTCGGAGCTTAGTCTCTGTACGAGTTCAAGTCTCGTCCCAGGCACCAGCAAGTTGAAAGGGTTGCACTACTCAAGTGGCAACCCTTTTTGTTCTTGAGCCGGCACATCTATAGATATTGCCTAAAACCTAACCCAGACAAGCCGGAATAGTGACCTGAAGTTTGAAGTCTGAATTGATCTAAAGTTTGGGTATTCTGGAGCCCGGCACTTCTGATAAAGAAAAACAGGAGTGGAGGTTGGGGGATACCAGGACTATGGGAAGGCCCCGGCCCCTGGGTTGGCAGAAATAGACCCTTGTCAAAAAAAGGGTTTCTGTGTAGGGTGAACTAATTATTATAGAAACACAGTCACATGACCGCTATCGGTTGCCGAAAGGAGAACCGGAATGCTTCTTATAGAGGACTTAAAGGTGGAGGTGGGGGATAAGGTAATTCTTACCCGCATTGATCTGGAAATAGGCATGGGGGAGACCCATATGCTCTTCGGCCCGAATGGTTCCGGAAAGACCTCTCTCCTTATGACCATCATGGGGTACCCCCAATACAAGGTGACAAAGGGGAAGATATTCTTTAAAGGGGTAGATATTACTGACCTGCCCATCAATGAACGGGCAGGGCTGGGTATTGGTATCTCCTATCAGCGGCCTCCCACAATCAATGGGCTAAAGATCCGCCAGATGATCCAGATCTGCGCAGGGGATGAAGCGGAGGTTGAAGACCTGGCGCGAAGGGTCAATTTCGTGGATTTCCTGGAAAGGGATGTGAATGCTGGATTTTCCGGGGGAGAGATCAAGAGGTCAGAATTGCTCCAGCTCATGGCACAGGCCCCTGACCTGATGCTCTTTGATGAGCCGGAATCGGGGGTTGATCTGGAGAATATTGCCCTGGTGGGCAAGACCATTGCATCTCTACTTCAGAAGGATGGTGACCCGTTAGAAGGAGAGCAAAAATCAAAAATGCAATTAAAACGAGAACGTACCAAGATGGGTCTTATAATCACCCATACCGGATATATCCTGGATTATGTGACCGCAGACAAGGGGCAGGTCCTTTACGACGGCAAGCTGAGCTGTATCAGCAACCCGCGTGAGATTCTGACATGTGTCGGCGAATCAGGATATGAGGAGTGCGTCAGATGCATGGCATAGACGAGTTAAAGGAACGGGCCTCCAAGGTGAGAAACAAAAAAGCGGCCCTGGGCCCGGATATCAATCTGGACGAATTTGAAAAGGCACTGGTGCCCCATCAGTATCTGGCAGACGAAGACCTCTGCGCCTTGCCAGAGGATGAACAACAGCGACTGGTCATGGCGGGGCTTGATTTGACCAAAAAGGAACGGAGCGGGACCTTTTTTCAAAAAGATACAACGGTGGTCCACTGCGATACCAAACAGGAGGACATCCAGGTCATGCCGATACGCCGCGCCCTGGAAGAGCATGAGTGGATTCGGGAGTATTACTGGAAGCTGGTACAAGTGGACATGGACAAATACACGGCCGCTGCAGAACTGGATCTCCATGATGGTTATGTGATTCGGGCACTGCCTGGCAGCAAGAGCATCTATCCGATTCAGGCCTGCCTTTATCTGGATAAGGAAGGGCTTCAGCAGACCGTCCATAACATTATCATTGCCGAAGAGGGCTCAGAGCTACATATCATCACCGGCTGCTCAACCTCTCCTCACCTCAAGAGAGGGGTCCACGTGGGGATTTCCGAATTCTTTGTGAAAAAGAACGCCAAGCTGAGTTTCACCATGATACACAATTGGGCAGAGGATATGCTGGTCCGCCCTCGTTCGGTTGCACGGGTCGAGGCAGGGGGCCTTTTCCTGAACAATTATATCTGCATGAAACCTGTTCGGTCCATCCAGATGTATCCGGTCACCCATCTGATGGGAGAGGACTCTGTCACTCGTTTCTACAGTATCATTGTGGGAAGTCCAGGCTCAGAATATGACGTTGGAGGACGGATTTTTCTGAAGAAACCCGGTTGCAGGGCAGAGATAATTACGAGGGCTATCAGCAACGGTGGCAAGATCATTGCGAGGGGCCACCTGATCGGCGAACAACCGGGGATCAAGGCGCACCTTGAGTGCAGGGGCCTGATTCTGAATGGTGGTACTATTCAAGCGATCCCGGAACTGGAAGGGCACGTGGAAGGCGTGGAGATGTCCCATGAAGCGGCAGTAGGTAAGATAGCCCAGGAAGAGATCTCCTATCTGATGTCTAGAGGGCTTAGCGAGGATGAGGCCACATCCACCATCGTTCGGGGTTTCCTTAGCGTTGATATCCCCGGGCTGCCAGCACAGCTGAAGGCAGAGATCGATCGCACTATCGAAGCAAGCGATAAGGACGTGATGTAGAAATGGTTGGCACCTAGAAATTGAGCCCTGAGAAGAGGCTGGCCAGGTAGCGCATAGGGCCAAGTAGTATCGTGCTTATGATCCCGGTATGGGCGAAATTGTCCAACATGATGACTCCCAAGAGGACAAAAGGCCCCCAACGTTTGAATTCCCGATACCGCTGTGCGACATTTGGAGGAAGGACATTTTCCAAAATATGTGAACCATCAAGGGGGGGGAGGGGCAGGAGATTAAAGAGGCCAAGGCCTAGGTTCATGAACAGCAGATATACTAACACCATGCGATAGAGATCCCAAGGCAGAAAAACATGACGGATAAGCAGCCCTGCCAGCAAAGCTGCAGAGATATTTGCCAAGGGCCCTGAAATGGACATGATTATGATGTCTCTCCGGGGGTTCCTGAAATATCTTGGGTCCACAGGGACTGGTTTGGCCCACCCGAAGTTGAAAAGAAAGAGGCAGATTGCGCCCAAGGGGTCGATGTGGGTCAAGGGGTTGAAGGAGAGTCTGCCAAGGCTTTTTGCTGTTGGATCTCCAAGGGATAATGCAGCCCTGCCGTGGGCATATTCATGGATGGTGATGGCGAATAGCAAGACAGGGATTTTTACGATCCACTGACCGATATCAAAAGACATGTGGGGCACCTTTCCAAGATTCTAGGTTTGGGACTACATATCAGTAAACGGGTTTTACGGCAAGAGAGAAAAGCGGAAGATACCTTAAATAGTCAATCGAAAATCATCAATCATCAATCGAAGTGGGGGTGGTTTTAGTGGATGTGAGAAGGGCTGATCTGGCAGGCTCCTGGTATCCAGGGAGGGAATCCGCCTGCAGTAAGGCCATTGAGGAGTTTTCCGGCTCTAGTCGCCCTTGCCCAGGCGAACCAAACACGGCAGTGGGGGGCATTGTCCCCCATGCCGGATGGGCCTTTTCAGGCAAGATTGCCTGTAACGTCATCAAGTGTCTGAACCATGGTAGTGATCCTGACACCTGCATAATATTTGGACACCATATGCATCCTGAAAGCGATAATCTCATAATGAGCAAGGGCCGATGGGAGACTCCCTTAGGGCAGGTGGAGGTGGATTCAGCAGTAGCAGAAAGGTTGACAGAGGAATTCCACTTTACCGAGGAAACTGCATCACGTTATCAGAATGACAACACCATAGAGCTTCAACTGCCATTCATTAAATATTTTCTTCCCGGGACCAAGATTGTCCCCATTGGGCTCCCACCCAGGGTTGCTTCCCTGGAGATCGCCAAAAGGGCTGCCCAGATATCAGAAGGTATGGGCAAGATGACCACAGTGCTGGGCTCCACAGACCTTACCCACTACGGCCATAATTATGGGTATACCCCTAAAGGGGTTGGTGAAGAGGCCGTGGAGTGGGTCAAGAGAGTGAATGACAGACGAGCGGTGAATTTGATGGTAGAAATGGACCCTGAAGGGGTAATTAAGGAGTCATTAGAGAATTATAATGCCTGCTGTTCAGGGGCTGCCGGCGCCGCCATTATGGCTGCCAAAGAACTGGGGGCCAAGGAGGGCCAGGAGGTTGATTATCTTACCAGTTATGACATCAGGCCGGATAGTAGCTTCGTGGGTTATGTGGGGATTATCTTTTATAAATAGAAAACTCACTTCTCTGTGTCCTCGGCGCCTGCCCCGTAACTCCGGGAGATGGTACTGGGGACTTTGCGGTGAAGACTTACGTCATTGGTCACTGGATACTGGATGAAATGAGGGAGGTTTTTGGTTGGCATCGCAGGAAGGCTGCGCTTCGCTGGCATTTTGGAAGGCGAGGAGGAGGTTTTCGAATTTGATTTTTTTTGAAGTAATTGATATGTTGATGAAGATTTTGCGGCGGTGATTCACTTAGTGTTTTTCTAACGGACTATTGGTACACAGGTAGAGGCCCGAAGGCTCCAATTATTGACGTTCAAGGTATAGAAGAGATTTTCGTATGGGCCGTGAAAGGATAAAGATTGACCTTCTGATCCATGACCTCAAGGTTCCCCTTGCAGTGATTGAGGCCGGGATCATCTCGTTGCTAAACAGGCGAGAGAAATATGGCCCCCTTACAGGACAGCAGGAAAAGGTCTTGAGGAGGGCCTTGCGGAATAACAAGGTCATTAAGACGCTGGTGAATGACGCATTGGAATTGGGCAAATCCAGGCAAGGGATAGTTAACTTCTCAAATCTCCGGCTTTCGGGCTTGATAGAAGATGCGCTGGTGGAGATATTCGACCTGACCCATTGCAACACTTCAGAAGAGATAAGGCATTGCCTGGACTTGGAGGCACTCAAAAATGTTTTAGAGGAAAAAGGGGTTCTGCTTCTTATAGACGAAGTGTTATGGGGCCAGGAGGTCTGTTTGGATGCAGCAAAGGTAAGGCAGATCCTCAGGAACCTCTTGAATAATGCCCTCAAGTATCGAAAAGACCGCGTGGAACTGGTGGTTGACAAGAGGGATGGGTATCTCATTTTTTCCGTAAGGGATGATGGTGAAGGTATACCATCCATATATCATGAGAAGATTTTTAAGTGCTATTTTCAGATGGATGCGACAGAAAGTGGTTGCGTCCGAGGACACGGACTGGGCTTGGCAGGAGTGATGGTGCTGATTGAGGATATGGGCGGCAGGCTATTTCTTGAAAGCGGTGAAGGCAAGGGCGCAAAATTCCTGGTAGAGGTGCCTCTGAGGGCCAGTAGGTAATTCAGTGTGGCTCCCATTGAGTCCCGCGAAGTCATAGCCCTTCTCCCGTGAACTACATGATTTGCTGAAGCTCTTCCTGAGAGGTCCGGTAAGTCTGGTCAAATTCCTCCCAGAAATCTTTGTG
>JAUUVE010000062.1 GCA_030589715.1 Desulfobacteraceae bacterium
ATTGGCCTTGCTTGTAGGCCAGCAAGTATTTGATGAACCGCATCTTCAAATCGCCACTTTTCTCATGCCTTTTCCGTTCAGAACTCACGAATCAACGGTTCAGATTTTCGGTGAATCCTGTCGAAGATCCCGCCCAATGCGGGGAACCTTTGAACCCAGAACCCCAGAACCCGTGAACGGTTATCCTCTAGTTTTGTACAAACGCCTTGAGTGAACTATCAACACCGACAAAACCGAAAAAGGCCAGGGACATAAGCCCTGCCATAACCAACCCGATTGCTGTGCCTCTAAGGGCCCTTGGGACATTAGAGATCTCCAATCGTTCGCGGATCCCTGCAAGCAAGATCAATGCGAGTGTAAAACCGGAGGCCGCGGCAATAGCAAAGACGACGGCCTCAGGAAAGTTCATATCACGGCGAATAGCGAGTATGGCCGTACCAAGGACTGCGCAGTTGGTCGTAATGAGAGGGAGAAAGATCCCGAGGGCCATATAGAGTGGAGGAGCAAATTTCCTTAGAAACATCTCCACAAATTGCACCAGCGCCGCAATTACGAGGATAAATGCGATGGTCTGGAGATAACCCAAGTTGAGCGGGACGAGGACTACATGCTGGACCACATAGGTAACGGCGGTGGCAATGGCCATGACAAAGATGACAGCCAACCCCATGCCTACTGCGGTGTCCATTCGTTTGGAAGTGCCCAGGAAGGGGCAATTCCCTAAGTATTCCGCAAGCAAAATGTTCTTAATCAGAACCGCACTGATAACAAGAACAATATATTCCATAACTTGTCTCTCCAGAAACCTAAACCTATTGCTCAGTTCGTTTGGGCTAAAGAATTACTATATTTTGCTTATTCTCTAATCCGCAGCCCAAAGTGATATAGAGTGCCCCTACGACTGTTGGGTTTTTGAAAATGAGTTCATTACAGCCAATAAGATCCCGAGGCAGATAAAGGCCCCGGGCGCCTCCACCATAAAAGTGAATGGACGGAACGACGACCACATTACCTGGGCGCCAAAAAATGTGCCTTCACCGAGGATTTCCCTAATGGCCCCCAGCACTGTAAGTGACAGGGTAAAGCCCAATCCAATGCCGAGTCCGTCCAGAGCGGAGGCGATGACCCCATTGCGCGAAGCAAAGGCCTCTGCCCTGCCCAAAATGATGCAGTTAACAACGATAAGGGGAATAAAAATTCCTAGGCTTTCATAGATCGAGTAGAAGTAGGCTTGGCTGGCCAATTCTACCAGTACCACAAAGGAGGCGATAATTACCATATAACTGGCAATGCGCACCTTTCGAGGGATTACATTACGCAACGAAGAGACCAGTACATTGGAACAGGCCAGTACGAAAATAACGGCGAGCCCCATGCCAAGCCCTGTTTCAGCCGACTTTGTTACGGCAAGGGTGGGGCATAATCCCAAGACTAGACGGAAAGGGGGTAGTTCCTTCCACATACCTTTGGTGAATACGCTCAATAAACTCATATGGCCATACCCGTTGTTATTTGCCTTACTTCGTAAGGTCCTGTTTCTTGATCTTTATGTAAAGTTCGAGGCTTTTGCCGATTGCCTCGTAGACGCCTTTGCTTGAATAGGTCGCTCCCGAAATAGCGTCTATTTTTTTAGCCAACCGCTTACCAGGAGCGGCCTCCAGATCTATGTCAATCCCGCTGAAACGCTGGGTGTATGGATCTTCTGTGACCTTAGATCCCACACCTGGTGTTTCCTTATGTGATACGATCTGAATACCTGTCAGTTTGTCGTTATCAATGTCATATCCGACCATGACCTTGATGTCGCCACCGAATCCTTTGCCTAATGTCTCGTACGCAATGGCCCAGGGTTTGCCCTCCTTTTTGCCCATAAACAGCAGGATTTCCTGGCCATCGATCTTGATCTTTTTGCGGTCTGCGATCAGGTCGTTTTGAGAGCCCTCCAGTACCCGTTTCACCCCCGGGCCCTGAACATTTATAAGAATCTGGTTCTCGATGCGCTCAGCGGTCATTTCCCGGAAACCCGAAAGTGCGATGCCGCATAAGGTACAAATGAGGACGAGAACCACTATCATCTGTGTAGCTTCTTTCATGAGGCTGACCTCACTTCGGCGGATTCACTTATGGCCTGGGGTGTAACAGGGCTCACAGCCGGCGGTAGCAGTTGTTTCTTCTTCATTTTATCTAACAGCGGTACAAAGAGGCTCATCAATAGGCAAGCAAAGATCACACCGTCCGGATATACACTCCATGCCCTCAAGACCACTGTCATGGCCCCGCAGCAAAAACCAAAGGCCACCATGCCCCACCGATTGACAGGTGAGGTGGCATTATCGGTGCTTAGGAAGAAGGCTCCGATCATGACATTACCTGCGAGGATATGGAATATGGGGCTTGCATAATTTGAACTGTTCCGCAACCAAAAGATACCGGCGATCACTACAACTCCCAGTAGGAAAGAAGCGGGAATTTCCCACCTGATCGTTCCACGCAGTACCAAGTAAATGCCACCTACCAGCAGACAAAGGATTGCAGAGCTACCAATACCTCCCGCCTGTTTTCCAAGGAATAGGTCCATCAGGCCGAAATGAGCAATGCCAGCCGGGCCTTCAGCCTTTAGAACTGCAAGGGGATATTGGAGGATAAAACCGGTCTCATAATTGATAAGTGCCAGGTCAAAATCCAGATAGCCAGCCCATGCCTTGGTTATCCGGATGACGGCCCAACCCACCAGCGCCGGGTTGAGTGGGTTGGCCCCCAGTCCCCCGAAGCACTGTTTTGCGACAATAATGCCGATAAAGTTTGCCACCACCACCAGATAAAGAGGGACACTGGCAGGGAGGATAAGGGCCAGCAAAAGGCCGCTGACTGCTGCACTTCCATCAGCTATGGTTATGGGTCTCCTCAAGACAGACTGAATCAAAGCTTCGGCTATCATGGCAGAAGCGATGGAGGCTGCTATGACCCGTATGGCATCAAACCCGTAATAGTAAGCGCCCATTGCCATGGCAGGGATCAGGGCCAGGATGAAATTGTATGATACCCCTGTGATCCTTGCCCCCGAGTGGCAATGAGGAGCTGGGGAAACCGTAATGTCCAAGGCTTTCATGGTTGAGGATGTCCTCCCGCCTGCCTTAACAAAAGATAAAGACAGGGCTATACTTTAGGGGAATCTTCCTTATCCGACTCTGTATCAAAATCAAACAGCCTGATGGCCGGACAGGAGGGGCCGCAGGCGGTGCATGCCAAGGCCTCCTCCATGTTAGCAGGCTCATCCGTCACTGTTTTGATTCCCTGCTTTGCGAGTGTCATAAAGTGTACCAGGGGCCTGCGGGCTGGGCACACATAGGCGCACAAGCCGCACTCGATGCAGTTTTCAACTCCCAAGCCCCTGCACTTGTTGAAGATACCATATTCGGAAAGCCTTCCCAGGATATTGACCTCCAGGTCAACCGGGCATATGGAATTGCACTTTCCACAATTGGTACACTGGGTATTCTGGAAAAAGAAGACCTCGGAAGGGCTCTGGACGTGAACAGATTCGGTTGTCGCGGTTATGGGCTGTTCGTCCGAGAAGCAGGAGTAACCCCGCATGATTCCGTTCAGGATTAGTTTCCCTTTTGGTTGCACTTCCACGGATGCCCTCTTTAGTATCTCCCCAACAGGTGTGCCAATTCGAACGCGAAAGTTTCGTAGCTTCCCGTCTTGTCCGTTGGAAAGAGTTACGGTTTTCTCAAGCATCGGTCTGCCCGATTGCAGGCTGTTGACCATGGCCAGTGCATGTTCAAGGCTCACCACCACCGTGTTCCCTGCAAAACCTGCATCGTAGGTCTTCATGAGAAGGCCAGCCCCATATTTCTTGGCCAAGATTTCAGGTAGGCCATTTGGGTAGACTGGTGGAACCATGGCAACAGTGGCCGCACCCGTGGAGACCTTACTGGCAATATCTGCAAGGTTATCGGGCACCGCCAATACACATTGTGATGCCTCGGTGGTTCGGGCCAGGAGTTCAATGGCCGCTTCGACCTGCTCTGGGTTGTCCCGAAAGGTCTGTTGATTCACTATGCTAAAAGGATCCAGGTCCAGAGCACTGATAATCAGGCAGTCTACGGTGGGCCAAACCCTGGGATCACGAATAATTGATCTCAAGGCTGTGAAGCCCGCACGATTGACACCCGTCCGTAATGTCTGGGGCTGGGTCTCGGAAAGGCCTGCAACGGAGGTTACAGAGGGGTCAAAGCTGTCCTTCTGGTCAGCCCTGATTTGAACCGCAAGATATTCACGGGAATCAACCCCTAGAAAAGTGCTGGCCTCCTCAACGCGGCCCGTCACGGTGGAAACAAAGGGTCCCCTTCCGTTACGCGCCAAATCCTGGCCCGTTTCGACCTTGGTTCCCACGCGCACAGCCAGGTCAGAATGTGTCCGCCTGTACCATAAGAGGGTAATCTTCTCCGGTACAGGAAGCGCCTCTATGGGTGCGGACACATCCTTATAGTACAACTTGGGTGGAAGAATTCCGAAAAAAGATCTT
The DNA here is from genome assembly GCA_030589715.1 of Desulfobacteraceae bacterium. Lineage (GTDB taxonomy): Bacteria > Desulfobacterota > DSM-4660 > Desulfatiglandales > Desulfatiglandaceae > JABMQV01. Next base: position 4,532 of record JAUUVE010000062.1, read on the forward strand.
AGGCCCATCTATTTTCTCTATTTTTTCTTAAAATGCTCACAACCCCAAGTTCATAATTGGGGTTTTCCAAAAATATCCCCCCGCCCAGAGGGGGGCGCTTTCTCACATATGATAGTTTGGTGCGGAGTTCATTTCGTCTGTCGGTCATTAGGGCATTTCACGTACCCACTCTTTAAAGGCGAAACCCTTACGAATGTGGCAGGAATCGCATTTCACCTCTATCTCCGCGGAGTTGTGACATTCGATGCAGTTGGCACCAATAAAGCGCTTGTGGGTTGGGGCATCATCGCTCCTCAGGTCCCGCGCCTCACCAAAGTAGTGGCAGGAACGGCAGTTCATTTCGGTGCCCTCCAACGGGGAGTCGTCGTCAAAATTGTGATGGCAATCACTGCATTCGGCAGCATCAACGTGGTAGGCATGGTCTAAAATCACATCACCTCCGGCGCTGTCAAACCATACTTTGTTCGGGGGGGATGAGGGGCCCGAAAATGAATACCCGACTATGCTTACGATAACGCATGCCGCCACGAGGGCTGCAGCGAAGATCTTCTCTCCCTTGGTAAACATGATCTCGTCTTATCCCGGAAATCATCGTTCCGCTTTCCGTTGCAAGTAGTTCTGTGGAGAACAAAAAAAAATAACACCCTAACATTATGGTGCATTCTGGTTAGCCATACAACACCCCGGCGATTTGCCAGTGGGCTGGAAGGGCTCAAGTCTCGCGGGGGGTATAGCAGTTACATTGCGGAGTGTCAAGCCATCATAAAAAAAATCTGTTCCTGCTATTTTCTTGGCAAGATACTGAAAGGACTCTAAAATTCTGTTATCGACCCGCTCTGGACGCGATTTTTCCCTTCTGATTGTGAAAAAAAATACAATCTTTTAAGGTGGTCTTCCCATCAACTACATCTTCGGCAAAGGCACGGCAATCGGGCGACCCACACACACCGCATTCCTTTCCGGGCAATGATCGTAACGTCTCCTCTACCCTGTTTAGCCTTTCTATTCGGTCTGATATAGAGAGAGGTGATGCCACATCTTTAAAGGCGGTGCGGTCCCTTTCGGTGAAGAACCATCCATCCTTGTAAAGTTTTATTACATACTTGTATTTGATCCTTCTTTCCACGCCGAACATGAGGACCAATTTCTGAAGGAGGTGCCTTGCCTGGTACTTGTCGGCCACGGTAAATGGGCCGCCGAGACATCCCTCTGCACATATCCTGCATTCAATATAATCCACTTCCTGGAGAAGCCCCATTTCAATTTTCTCTAGATAACGGATGGTTTCATGGAGCCCGGAGACCGCAAGGCAGTTTCTCTTCATACCGGCAATCTCTCCGCCGGACATACCCCAGCCAATCCCAATGCCGCTGGAGTGGTGCAACACCCTATCGTCGTCAATTTCTTGAATATTTTTCTTGAGCGTCTCATAGATACTATTGATCCCAACCGCCTTATCCTTGCGGGGGTATCTTTCTTGGGATACGGATTCCTTTGCGAAGTCGGCCAATGCCGGACAGGGGGTGATGTGTAAGACTCCGATTTCTTTCGGACTGCACCCATATTTTGCAGATAGACGCTTCTTTGCTTCCCTGTCTACTATCTCCCGTGGTGTGGCTAAAGGAGGAATGTGTTTCAAGAGGGACGGGAAGCGATAGGATATGAGACGGACTACTACGGGGCAGGCCGGTGATATCAGGGGGAAGGGTGAATCCGGTTTTTTACGGTTCTCCTTGATAAACAGCTCAACGGCAAAATTGCACATCTCGCTGGTATAGGACTGATCATGGACATAGCCAAACCCCATTTTTTTGAGTCCCAAGAGGATGTCATTGGGCAGGTAATCCTCGCCAAACTGAGAGTAAAGAACCGTAGAGGGGCTAATGACGAGATCGGAGCTTGCTGTAAAGCCATCCCTTTTGGGGGAAGCTGCCTTGATCGCTCCTTTGGTGCAGGTGCGAACACATTCCCCGCAATCAATACAGACCCCTTCTATACGGGCGACCCGACCATCCTTGACGCGAATGGCCTTTGTGGGGCAGGCCTTCATGCACAAGACACATCCCGTGCATTGGTCCTCGTCAATCTCGACGTAACCAGGGCTTTTTTTTTCTTTTAGGGGTTTAGCCATTATCCCCATCTACCTTGAAACCTACCTTGAGATGGACTCCTTGCCCTTTCTGAGAGTGGATTTCAAAGAAGTCGGCGTTTTTCTTTATGTTGGGAAGTCCCATCCCGGCTCCAAACCCCATCTCGCGATACTGTATTGTTGCCGTGGAATATCCTTCCTGGAGAGCCAGTTCAATATTTTCTATGCCAGGCCCGTGGTCCTCTACCTCAAGCAGAATATTCTCGGGGTCGACAGTCAGTGAGAGTTCCCCGTCCCCACCATGCATCACCACATTCATCTCCGACTCATAGGCACAAATGGAGGCGCGCCTGACACAATCGGCCTCAAACCCTATGGTCTTGAGGATGCCCTGGACCTCAATTGAGACCTCCCCGGCTCGAGAAAAATCCCTGGCCTTGATTTCAAAACTTCTTGTAAGATGAGCCATATGGGATACCAGGGGACGTAATACTTCACGCCCTCTGTCAAAATCCTTTCCAGGGGCGTCCTATGACCGGGAGGCCTTTTCTTCGACGCCTCGTAGCCCTTTATCAAAAAGCCTGCCACATGCGGAGAACATGGTGAAGGGAGTTGATAAAAGGGGCAACCCGTGCTTGCGGGCCTGGGTGACCATCTCAGGAGCAGGCTGCTTCCCCCTTACCAAGACCACGGCCACTACCCCTGCGACGACCGAAGTGCGGACGACCTGTACATTGCAAAGGCCGGTTAGCAGCACCGCACCACTGGTTGGTCCGGTAAGCATGTCGCTCATCAGATCACTTCCGGTGCCGGCCTTGACGGATAAGTCCAGTTTGTCATTTCCCACAATCACTTGAGCATGTAAAGTATCCCTAATATCAGCCAATTTCATGGTTGCCTTTTTCATTCGTCCAGCTGACCGCCTCCTTGAACGTGGACCGGTTCCATATCAAATGTATCCTGAGCCCGTCACATCCAACTGGTAATGAATTTTTATCAGTCTACTGGAGACAAGAATAGCAATTTGTTTCATAAAATAGAAACCCGCCTTGTAGTCCTTTTCGAGGATCTTGTTCATCTTTTCAACAGGCAGGGAACAGACCTCTGAATCCTCCACTGTCTTGGCAGCAGAAGGGAAACGGCCAGAGATCATGGAGGAGAGAGCAAAGGCCTCTCCTGGCATGACCGTGTGAACCGGTACAATCTGGGTCCTCTTGGTGGTCATGATGTCCACACGTCCCTTCATAAGAACCGCCAGATTATTAGCCGGATCATCGATATTGAAAAGCATTTCATTGGCCTTATAGACCACGGGGAACCCGATGCTCGCTATTTCTTCAATAAGCTTATCGGGAAACATCTTAAATGTCTTGCACTTTTTGATGATTTCGATCGGTACCATTTCCCTATTCCTCTCCTAGACTGTTTTTTTTAGAAAATCCCTTGTCTTGGCCTCATAGGTTGGCCGCAGGCAATAGATGCCACAATTGAGACATCTCTTGGAAGCCCTGATGGCCTGCGACTCATCGAGCCCCATGGTTACCTCTTGCCAATTCTTTCTTCTATCCCCCACAGGTATGCGAGGCACGGTTTCGCGCCTCGATTTAGGGACCTTTTCTAACTCTGCCCTGTCAACAAGGTCAAGTGCTTTTACGCGGAGATCAGGTAATGGCTCGATGAATGCGGGTTCCGATTTTTCCTCAAGGTTCAAGTACTGGGCTATGGCCCAGGCAGCCTTCCTGCCCCCGGCGATCGCCTGAATAGCTATATTAGGGCCTGTTATGATTTCCCCGGATGCGAATATGTGGGGGATGTTGGTCTGCATGGTCTCCCCATTTACCACTACGCTCCCCCTTGGGGTGAGATCCAGCTTGGCCAATTCCGGACTTGCCTTAAAAAATTCAACGTCCGTGCCCTGCCCTATGGTCACAAGCACGTTGTCTGCGTTGATCTTCATAATCTGTGCTTCATCATATTTGGGGTTGAATCGGCCAGACTCGTCAAAGACCGATAGACACCGTTTGAATTCAACCCCGATGGCCCCTCCATCCTCGCCCAAGATCCGCCTTGGACCCCAGCTGTTATTGAGAACAACACCCTCAGTAAGGACGTCTTGTATTTCGTGCGCCCAGGCCGGCATACTGAAGCGGTCTTCAAGGCACACCATGTAGACCTCCTCCACCCCACTCAAACGGATGGCGGATAGGGCCACATCAATGGCCACATTGCCGCCGCCAATAACGACCACCCGACGACCCAGCCTAACGTCTATTCCAAGGACAATATCCCTCAGGAAATCAACGCCCGTTTGGACGCCTCCCAGGTCCTCCCCTTCAATACGCGTCCAAAGACCCCTGGGGGTTCCAGTGGCCATAAAGAAGGCCTCAAATCCTTCTGTCAAAAGGGATTCATAGGTAACCTCTTGACCA
>JAUUVE010000303.1 GCA_030589715.1 Desulfobacteraceae bacterium
TTACAAAGTGCCCTGCTCCGGTTGCCCCTCAGTATAGATTACCTTCCTCGGGGGGCAAGGTCTTGAATATTGGCTCAAGGTATTCAAATGTCTTCTTTCCCCCCCCTGCCATAAGGCAATATCCTATCTCAAGGCCCCAGATTCCACCGCTGACCCCCACATCCATAAATTGAATCCCCCTCTCCCCAAGGAGGTCTGCTCGACGAATATCGTCCTTATAGTATGTGTTTCCTCCGTCAATAACGATGTCGCCCGGTTCTAAGACCTCCTTCAACCCATTCATATGCTCATCCACAGCAGAACCAGCAGGCAACATCATCCAAACGGCTCGGGGCACTGAAAGCTTCTCTGCCAACTCATCGAGGGAGTAAGCCCCAATGGCCCCTCCTTTAACGACCTGCTCCGTCTTTTGTGACGTTCGGTTATAAGCAACAACCCCCTGCCCTCCTTTCAGGAGCCGTTTTGTCATATTCATGCCCATCCGCCCTAAACCGATCATCCCTATCTGCATATACAGTCCTCCTTACCCACATGCCCTGCCTTTTAGATGAAAAAAGAACTTCAACCCCTTCTTAACCTTATCGGAGAAAATCTTGGGTGAGAAATAGGCCCCCGCCACACGCTTATTTATCTCACCCAGCGTCGGGTAGGGATGCACCGCGGACGCCAGGGTCGAAAGCTTCACCTTTCCATTAAGGATCGCCACCCACTCGCCCAACAGTTCGCCTGCCTGGGGCCCCAGGATTTGAATCCCCAGCGGCTTCTCATTCTCGTCCAATATCATCTTGATCTTTCCCACCTGCTCGCCCTCGGCCAGGCTCCGGTCATTATCGCGAAAAGCCTCGGTCCACACCTTATAGCGAATCCCGGCATCTTTTGCCCTTTTCTCGTTCATCCCGATGCTGGCCAGTTCCGGGTCGGTATAGGTACACCAGGGTAAAAAAGTGTAATCAACCTTGCGGGGCAGATGAAAGATTGCATTGCTGATAACGATACCTCCCTCATACCCGGCCGCATGGGTAAATTGGTAGGTGCCTGTCACGTCGCCCGCGGCATAAATGTGCTTCTGGCTTGTCCTCAGCCTGTTGTCTACCTTGATGCCTTTTCTGTCAAATTCAACGCCGATCTTCTCCAGGCCCAGCCCATCCAGATTGGGCCTCCTTCCCATGGCAACCAGGATCGTCTCCGCCCTCAGAATGCCTTCCTTCCCTTCAGCGCTCTTTATAACGACTTCTTTTTCAGGGCCGCGGTCATGGGTTCGAACCACCGAACCGTTCAAATAGAACGTCACACCTTCATCACTCAGGACCTTCAGGAGTTCGTCGGCCAGGTCCTTGTCCTCTTTGCTCAAGATCTGGCCGCTCCGCTGGACCACAGAGACCTTTGTCCCGAGTCGGCAGAAGGCCTGGGCCATCTCAGTGGCTATTGGACCGGCCCCAAAGATAATCATGGAGCGGGGAAGATGGTCAAGGTAGAAGATCTCTTTGTTAGTAATATAGGGGGTTTTGTCCAGACCTTCTATGGGGGGAATGGATGGGGATGAACCCGTGGTGACAACCCAGTTCTTCGCAGAGGACATCTTCCCGTTCAAAAGGATGGTGTGCTCGTCAACAAAAGCGGGGATTCCAAATTCCACTTTGGCGCCAAGGCTGCAAAACCTCTCCTCAGAGTCATGTTTTTGAATGACACTGATCACGGATCGAATCCTCTTTACCACATTCTTGTAGTCCACCTCCGAGACTTCCACCCCTGGAAGACCGAACTTCTCGGCGTTTCTCATCTGGTGATACACATGGGCGCTCTTGATAAGTGTCTTGCTCGGCACACATCCAAAATGAAGGCAGTCACCCCCCAGTTCCTGCTCCCTCTCCACCAGAAGAGTCTTTGCACCCAGTCGGGCCGCCCCGGCCGTAACGGTCAGGCCGGCCGCTCCCCCGCCTATAATACCTATATCGAAGTCATAGTGTGGCATGACACCCCTTCTCCATTTTTAGGGCTTTATACTTAGTGCCCTGCTCACTTACCATTCAAAACCCAGTCATAATCCAGATATTTGAGCTTGATATTCCCCCTGTTGGCCTCCAGTTGTTTCTTGAGATCTCCCCTGGCGTATTTCAAGAAGAAGCCAATGACATCATCATTGAAATCTTCTTCAAACCAGTCGAATATCTCGCTCACATAGAGCTTGTTCCCTTCAAGCCGGTTCAGCAGAGGATCATTGATGAAGGCCTGTGCGGCATCATCCAGTTGCTGATCAAGGATACTTCCCTGATAGGGCTCAGATCGCAGCGGAGGGCAGCTCTTTGATGCGCAGTTTACTGCGAAGTGTACGCGCGGGTCCTTGAACCGTGGGCGTAAGATATTATGCTCGATGTCATCCAGGGTGATAACTCCGCCATCAATACGGCAGATGTTCTTTTTCCAGGGGCTTTTGAAGAAGCTCCCCAGGTCCTTTATGGATTCCACCCCCGGATAAGCGCTCAATATCAGCTTTATGGTCCAGGCATTGTAACCATTTACATAAAAGGCAAACTGTTCATTTCTGGACAGGGCCTTGGGGTCTGTGTTTTCAAGTACCTTTAGGTATTGATCCAGCTTGGCCTCCTCATTCTTGAATCCCTGGTAATCCACAACACCATTTTTCACATACTTCTTCAGGGGTTCAGCATATATGCTGTTATCAACTCCCTCGCCAGACAAGGCGTCTCTCTTCAGGCCAATTGCTCCAGTGAAAAAGGAAAAAGAGGAATCTCCAGGTCTTCACCCCAAGCTTACTTTCATGGTTACTTCCACCTTAATCAGGATGCGGGGTCTCTAATAAAAGCGGAAGATAGGGGGTAAGTCGTTTTTTTATAACACAATCCCATGTTAGAAGGAAACCTACAATTCCCGAAGACATACCGCATTTCGGACCTGGATTTCAGCATGGCAATTCAGCACGAATAAGTGTATCAAGCGCTGCCAAAAAGAACGGATACTTGCAATCAATTGCCCTATGGCCTAATCTCTTGGGCACCCCACATTAAGGGCCTCTTTTGCTTGTGCCCTTGGTGGTTCGCACACAGTGTGCATTAATGCATTTCCGGAGATGTGAGACTGTGGCGGACACACATTTTAAAGTCAAAAGGATCGGGAGGAAAAAATGGAGTTTAAGAAACTGTTTGAGCCTATCACCATCAATAACATTGAAATAAAGAACAGGATAGTAATGCCCTCCATGGGTCTGGCCTATACCGGCGACTATTCTTTCAATGAAAGATACAAGGCCTTTTATCGGGAGAGGGCCAGAGGAGGTGTGGGCCTGATGACCATCGGACCCGTTGCCATAGACAAGGTGGGAAGCGCCCCTTTTATGCCTGAATTTTTTGACGATAAATATGTCCAACCAATAAAGGACTTTGTGGAAGAACTCCGCAAGGAGACGGGTGCCACGCTCGGGACACAGCTCTTTCATGCGGGCCGATATTCCTTTTCTTTCTTGAGCGGAATGACCCCCATAGCCCCTTCGGCCATCCCCAGCAGTCTCACCCGTGAGACCCCCCGCGAGATGACCAGGGAGGATATTGAGGAAGTGAAAGAGGCCTTTGGCACCGCGGCATGGAGGGCCAAGGAGGCAGGGTTCGACTATGTGGAGATCCTGGCATGTACCGGTTATCTTTTGAGCGAGTTCCTCTCCCCTATTACCAACAAGCGCACCGACGAATATGGAGGTACACCAGAGAA
>JAUUVE010000066.1 GCA_030589715.1 Desulfobacteraceae bacterium
CCAATGGCAAATCCCTTGAGGACCATAGGGGAGAGCTCTGGAAAACATATGCTCTTTACAATCAGTTGCCCCCTCGGTTCCAGGAAAAATTTGGAACAATCGAATGCCGGGATCTGACAAAGGAACATATTTACGGGACCAGGAACTGCAGGGAATTCTGTGAGAACATTGTGGCAGAGACCGCTGGATTGGTGATGGAGTTGCTAATTGAAGCAGAGGAAAAGGGGCTTAATTTCGGATTTAAAGAGTCTATTCTCACGCAGGGGGCCAAAGCCACCGGGTTGACCATTGAGGATTTGATCGATCATAAGGCAAGAGCGATCCCCTTTCCCATAAAGGACAGATGAGGCGGTACTCCCCGTTGGACAGATCAAGCCGCTTACGCCTGATTTCTCCGGGAGTTTGCCGCCGGGAAAGGGGTCGCCCCATAGTTTCAATCCATTTCAGAGATCAGCGTTCCACCTGCTGCCCAACTCTCTTGGGGCATAGGCTCAAACACTACCCAAATATTCTCTTTGGGAACTTCGGTCGCTTTATGAATGACCTCGGTGATCCCTTCAGCGATTTCCGACCGAACTTCTTTTGGTTGGGGAAAACTTGTCACCCGCACAAACGGCATATGTCTCACCTCCTTTCATCCTCACTTCAATAAAGCATTTTAGGCCACGCTGCAGATTAATACGTTTAGACCGAAAAAGCACGGTTTTCGGTCAATCATGAGATAGCCATACCGCTTTTGCACAACAAAATCAAGATAAGGAATGTGCTTATGAGATGTCATGGGGCACATTTGAGCTTGATCCACAGACCCATTTAGCCTATAAGGAATTTTAGTCAACCCACATCCCCAATGCAGGCCTTGGGCCGCAACGAAAACAGTGTTCGGGTGTCAGGTGTCAGAAAATCTCAAGCCCTGACACCTGCCCCTTGTCGAAGATCGCGCCAAAAGCGGGGAAACCGTATTGCGAATGAATCAAATGGGTTAACTTCAACAACAGTGACTTCTCAATAAGTTCAGGGGAAATAATCGGGTTTCTGGAGTGGGGTTCGGGTGTTTCTTGAAGGCGCTCTCTCAAAGTGAATTTAAGTCTCACGTTGGCAGTGGTTGATATTTGGGGTTTTCTCCTGATAAGCCGTATTAGCTTCTCCATGCTTTTGGCAAAACCCCAAATATCAGCCACGTTACGACTACTGGTTTAGAGAGCGCCGGAAAGAAATGGCCGAACCCCACGATGCCCGAGGTTTATGAGAACGCTCCAATAAAACATCTTCGCATCTTGCATAGAAGTTACAAACTAAGACCCTAAAAAGGGTGGCTTGAATGATGACCCTGAACGGGTCTTTGAAAGAGTAGTACTCAGCTCAAGGCGATAAGGACGCAGAGTTTACCGATTGATTTGTTTTCCTTTTTTCTCTCTGCGCACTCTGTGCCCGCCCCGTAGCTCCAGAAGATGGTACTGGGGTCTCTAGCGAAGCGGGCGGTATTGAATGCTTCCCCCTCATCCAATCATTCGGCGCTGGACATGAAAAAATCTTTTCGATCAACCGACGACGTCCTTCGGGCCCTCAAGAAACAAAAGTACATTTGCGATCGCAGGCTTGCCACGGTCGTCTACCTGGCCTTTGGAATGGAAAAGCCCTTGCTCCTGGAAGGTGAAGCGGGTGTCGGCAAGACCGAACTCGGCCAGGTCCTGAGCAAGGCCCTGGACCGCCGTCTGATTCGATTGCAATGTTATGAGGGCCTTGACGTAAATACGGCCGTCTACGAGTGGAACTATACCAAACAGCTCCTCCGCATAAAACTGGCGGAGGCAGACCATAAGGGGTTGGCTGATCTGGAAAATATCTTTGACGAATCCTACCTTATTCAACGGCCCCTCCTGGAGGCCATTCGCAGTGAGGCCGACGGCAAGCATGTCTGCCTCCTTATCGATGAACTGGACAGGGCCGATGAAGAGTTTGAGGCCTTTTTGCTGGAAGTCTTGTCAGAGTTTCAGATCACGGTACCGGAAATCGGCACCCTCAAGGCAAAAACCAAGCCCCTTGTAATCATCACCTCCAACCGAACCCGTGATCTCCATGATGCGATCAAGAGACGCTGCCTCTATCATTGGATCCACTACCCTTCCCTGGAAAAGGAATACGAGATCGTCAAGACCAAGGTGCCACAAATCTCCGAGGAGCTGGCCTTCAAAATTTGCTCCCTCATGCAGCAGATACGGCAGATGGACTTTTACAAGAGGCCCGGAGTTGCCGAGACCCTGGATTGGGTCAATGCCCTTCTTTTGCTGAACCGGGATCATCTGGACGCAGAGACCGTGGAAGAAACACTGGGGTGTCTCTTAAAGCACAAGGAGGATGTGGAAAAGGTTGAAAGAGAAAACCTGGCCCTTTCCTGGGCGGAGGCCTTGCAGTCATGATGCAGGGTGAAACCCTTGCCACAGACCCGACCCGCCCGGGAGATTTTGTACTCAATATGCTCCATTTTGCTAGGCAGCTTAGGGAGAGGGGGTTGCCCGTGACCTTGGGGCGTACCCTGGACGCACTCCGTGGTCTAAAGCTGATTCGGCTGGAAGATAAGCAAGAGGTTCACAGCTTACTCAGCGCCCATTATGTCACCCAGCCCGAAGAGTTATCCGTTTTTGACGCCGTTTTTGAGGAGTTTTGGTGTCTCAAAGATCGCTCTAATGTATCTGATTCAAAGGGGCATGTTCAACTGAGCGGGACGTTTCCGTTAACCATCGTCAAAGGAGCGGGGAAAGAGAAAAATCATTTGCGTCATGACCTTGACACGCCTCCTTACAGCCCTCAGGAAATCTTGCACAAGAAAGATTTTGCTGATATACTTGATGGTGAATCCGAGGATGCGTGCCGGATGATCATGGCCCTGGCCCAAAATCTTGGCCTGCGGTTAGGACGGCGCTGGCGCACAAGGGGAAAGGGCAAACGGGTCGACCTGCGCGGCTCCTTGCGATCCTCTTTACGGCACGGGGGAGAACTTCTGGTCCTGCGCAGAAGACGTCGCCGGCCCAAAAAGACACGGTTTGTTGTCCTGTGCGACGTGAGTAGTTCCATGGACTGCTACAGTCGTTTTCTGCTTCAGTTCATGTACGGTTTTCAGCGGCATGTCCCCCGTGTGGAAACATTTGTCTTTAGCACCCGGCTGTCGCGGATCACCCCACTGTTGCGGATGCGTAAAATTGCCGCCGCATATGAACTGATCTCTGAGAAGGTCTCCGACTGGTCGGGGGGGACCAGGATCGGGAGTTCCCTGGCGGAATACAATCGACGTTTCGGCCTAAGATTTTCAGGCCCCAACACGGTGATCGTGCTGTTGAGTGATGGTTGGGACCAGGGTGAGATGGCGTTGTTGGAAAGGGAGATAAAAAAGCTGAACAGTCGAGTCAACCGGTTAATGTGGCTAAATCCCCTATTGGGGATGCCCGATTATCGACCCATAGATCGTGGGATGAGGACAGCCCTGCCCCACGTGGAGGACTTTCTGGAATGCCATAACCTCGAGCAGCTTGAGGCGTTCGGTCGAAAACTGGAGAAGGTTTGCAGCCTCTGAACCGGGTCGAGGTTTAATTCGATAGAGTAAAGGCCAAAGGGGGGATTGACGTATGAAGGACTTCGAACTTTATCAACCAAAGAGCATTGAGGAGGCGTGCCGCTATCTCGCCAGACACAGAGGCAGGGCACGGGTCCTGGCCGGGGGGACAGACCTTTTGGTGGAACTCAAGGGCGGGCGAGTCAAACTTGCGGCCGTTGTCAGCCTTAAGAGTATAAAGGGGCTAAACAAGTTAACGTACACCCGGAAAGAGGGGTTGCGAATTGGGGCCATGGTCCCCTGGACACAACTGCTGGATTCCAAACCCGTCGCCAGGAACTATCCCCTGCTGAGGAAGGCGGCAGAGAAAATGGGGTCCATCCAGATCCGTAATGTGGGCACGCTGGCAGGCAACATTTCTCACGCCTCCCCCGCCGCCAATGGTCCTATTCCCCTTCTGCTCTATGAAGCGGAGTGCATGGTGGAGGGCCCCAAAGGCAGACGGGTCATCCCAGTGGAAAAGGTATTTGGCGGCGTGCAGAAAAACACCCTCCGCAGCGCCGAGGTTCTGACGGAGATCCGTGTTCCCACACCACCACCCGGTGCGAACGGTACCTACTACAAGTTTGCATTGCGACGGGCCATGGATCTGGCCGTGGTTGGGGTGGGCGCCCTGGTCAGGGCCAAAAATGGAGTTTTTGATGACGTCAGGGTTGCCCTGGGATCTGTCGGCCCAAAGCCCTTCCGGGCCAAGCGGGCCGAAAAGGTGTTGTCGGGTAAAATGATCGGGGACCAGCTTATCCGCGAGGCCAGTGAGGCAGCGGCCTCTGAATGCGCGCCCATAACGGATGTTCGAGCCTCTAAAGAATACCGGATAGAACTTGTCAAAGAACTGACATTTCGCGCAATAAAGGAGAGCCTATCGTAGGCCGCAATGGTCTTTTCAAAACATCAAGTTATCAAGAAAGATGGGGTCGAGCCATGAAAAAAAAGATCAAGCTTACGGTGAACGATGAGTTACACGAACTGGAAGTGGAAAACCGGAGGAGTTTGCTGGAAGTCATCCGCGAGGACCTCCACTTACTCGGCACAAAAAAGATGTGTGACATGGGTGAGTGCGGGTCCTGTACCGTATTGATGGACGGAGTGGCGGTGAATTCATGTCTGGTACTTGCCGTCGAGGCTGAGGGGAAAAAAATTGAGACGATCGAAGGGGTGGCTCAAGGGGGAAAACTCCACCCCATCCAGGAGGAGTTTGTTGCCAAAGGAGGGGTGCAGTGCGGTTATTGCAGTCCCGGTATGATCATGACAGCCAAGGCCTTCTTGGAGAAGAACGCCAATCCCAGTGAGGAAGAGGCCAAAACGGCCATTGCAGGAAATTTTTGCCGCTGCACGGGTTATATTCGCATCGTGGAGGCCATACTTTCTGCGGCAGACAGAATGAGGGAGTGAGAAACTATGAGAGATCTAGACTTTGTAGGCAAGAATGTTCCCAGGGTTGATGCCGAGGTTAAGGTCACCGGTGACGCGATCTTTTCTGCGGATGTGACGTTTCCCAATATGCTATTGGGCCGGCTGGTGCGGAGCCCTCTTCCACACGCCAAAATTCTTAATATTGATACCAGCCGGGCGGAAAGACTGACCGGCGTCAAGGCCGTGATTACCGGCGAGGAGACACCGTTTGTCTTTGGTGTATCACACATGGACCAGACACCGCTCCAAACAGAAAAGGTCCGCTATGTGGGCGACCCTGTGGCGGCGGTGGCAGCCGTGGATCCGGATGCGCTCCTTGAGGCCATGGAACTCATCAAGATGGACTATGAGCCCCTGCCCGCCGTATTTGACCCCTAAGAGGCGATGAAGGCGGGTGCACCGATCATCCATGAGGGAATTGAGCGTAACATAGCCGCCAACCCCCGCTACAATCTTGGTGACGTGGACAAGGCCTTTAAGGAGGCCGATCATGTATTTGAAGACCGTCTCGAAACACAGCGGGTTGCCCATGTCTGCCCGGAACCCCATAATTGCGTTGCCGTGTGGGATCACGACGGAAAACTCACGTTTTACTACTGCTCTCAGATGCCCTCGGTCACCCGGGTCCAGCTGGCCAAGGCACTGGGTATGCCGGAAAGCAAGATTCGGGTCATCACGAACCACGTGGGGGGCGGTTTCGGCAGCCGGGCCACGAGCAAGTTTCCCATGGATTTTGCCGCAATTGTGTTGGCCAGGAAGGCGGGGCGTCCTGTCAAAATAGAATATGCAAGGGATGAAGAGTTCATCTTTTCCACCTTTCGGCACAAATTCATCATGACCGTCAAGACCGGCATCAAAAATGACGGCACCATCACGGGGCGCCACATAACGAACATTTGCGACAACGGTGCATACTGCGATTACGGCCCAGTGGTGACCAATGTGGGCGGGGCCATGCAGGGGACCCTCTATCGATTCATGAACTACCGATATGACGGCTATACCGTTTACACCAACCTGCCTTACGGCGGGGCCATGCGGGGCATCGGTAACCCGCAGGTTCACTACGCTGGTGAAACGCAGCTAAACATGATTGCCGAACGACTGGGAATGGACCCACTGGAGATCCGGATCAAGAATGCCGTCCGCACGGGTGACGAAACAGCCACGGGGGCTATCCTCAAGAGTTGCGGCCTGGTGGAATGCCTAGAAGAGGTGGCCAAAGAGATTGGCTGGAAAGAAAAACGTGCCCATCCCGTTCCCAACAGAGGGTTGGGGATCGCCTGCGGTGTACACTTCACCGGCGTTCGGCTTTCCCCCGGCATTGATGCCGACTTTGCCGGCGCGACCCTCACCATCAACGATGACGGCTCTGTCAATCTGGCAACTTCCTGCGTAGATATTGGGAGCGGCTCCAGCACTGCGCTGACCCAGATAGCCGCCGAGGTTTTGGGTATTGAGATGGAAAAGATCAACACCATCTTTGGTGACACCGAAACCTGCCCCATGGGATGGGGCTCCCGGGCCAGCCGCAACACGGCTGTCGGGGGGATGGCCATCCAGAAGGCTGCAGAGGACGCCCGCAAGCAGATACTTGAAGCGGCTGGTGAGAAACTGGAGGTACATCCGGACGACCTGGACATCAGAAACAGCACGGTCTTTGTCAAAGCGGCTCCCAGCAAGTGTCTCAGCGTCTCGGACGTGGTTCGCCTTAACCGCTACCGCAAGGACGGTCAGGCCATTATGGCAAAGTCCCACTGGGATGCACCCAGCCAGTTGGCGGATCCGGTAACGGGTCGCGGGAACTTCTCCATGGCCTTTTCTTACGGCGCCAAGGCCATAGAGGTGGAGGTGGATCCCGGGACAGGTCAGATTCAAATCCTTAAAGTGGCAGCCTCACAGGATCTGGGTAAGGCCATCAACCCCTTGGGGGCCATGGGACAGATAGAGGGCGGCGTTCACATGGGACTCGGCTTTGGCATGAGCGAAGATATGGTGCTGGATGACGAGGGAAGGATGAAGAACAATTATCTCCTGGATTATCGGATGCTGACGTCTTTGGACATGCCCCCGGTCTCCATCATCTTGGTTGAGACAAACGATCCGGTGGGACCCTTCGGTGCGAAAGGCGTGGGTGAGATGGCCACCATTGGAACGGCCGACGCCTTCGTATCCGCCGTTCAGAAGGCCACCGGCCTTTTCTTGACTGACCTTCCCGTCACACCGGAAAAGGTATTGCTGGCCTTGAAGAAAAAAGAATCAACGTGATACCTGCCATCTCCTCCATCAGAGATGCCAGCCCGAAATAGTCCAACTCACCCTTGCCTGTGGCCTTCATAGATCCATAAAGCTGGCGGGTCAGGGCCGTCAGGGGCATAGGAATGTCCAGGGCCTTTCCCGTATCCAGGGCAAGGTCAAAGTTCTTTGCCATCTGTATTGCGGTAAAGGCTGGGGGAAATTTTCGCTCCTTGAGCAACTGGGTCTTAAACCCGATAAGAGGCGATCCCACCACACTGCTGTTGATCATGTCAACCATTGGATGTCTTTCTTAAAAACGCCCCCTTGCTAACTCTGGTTCGGGTGAACAATGACCTTTATGGCTCCCCCGATCCTCTTGATATATGTCTCGAAGGCCTCCTCCACCTGTGCCAGCGGGAACGAATGAGTCAACAAAGGCTTTAGGGAAATCCTTCCCTGTTCAAGGAGGGATACCCCCCTTGCGCAATTGGCCCAACCCTCCCCGCGCACCGAGTAAATGTGTATGTTGCGCTGTCCCATGATGGAGAAATTGGCCGAGACCGGCTCATCGGGGAATCCCAGGAGCAATATCTTTCCCATCCGCTTGGCTATTTCAAGGGCCATTTGAGGTCCCTGGCTGGCGCCCGATGATTCCACCACCAGGTCGGCTCCCTTGCCACCGGTCTCTTTCCTCACAACTTCCCCGGGGTCCTCCTTATTATTGTTGATGAGCCGGTCAGCGCCCATTGTCTTACCCACTTCAAGACGGCTGTCCCTTGTCCCCACAAGAAATACCCTTCCCGCACAAAGTGCCTTGGCCACACCCACCGATACCAGTCCCACCGGTCCGGGCCCAACAACAACCACATCGTCTCCGACCACATAACCCCCAATGGTCTGAAAGCCGTAGAGGACGCAACCCAGGTTTGCAACCAAAGATGCCTCATCAAATTCTGTGGAATCGGGGACCTTGTGTACGGTGTTTATTTGGTTCGCCGCATACTGGGCAAACCCACCATTTGTTGTGAACCCGTTGGCGCGATGTCCTTTCTTGAGATTTCCGTAATTTAGACATGCCGTATAGTTCCCGAGCCTACAGTTCCTGCACCGTCCACAACCAAAGCTTGCCTCCACAGCCACCCGGTCTCCCACCTTAAACTCGTCCACGGTTTCCCCAAGGGCCGCAACGGTACCGGCATATTCATGACCGATGATAAAGGATCCGTATGGAGGCTGTCCATCCCAGGGTTTTTTCATAAGGCTCACGTCACTCCCACAGACAGCACAGGCTTCCACCTTGATCAAGACATCCTGCGGCCCGGGGGATGGCGTTTCCACCTCTTTGATCTCCAATTGGTTTGGGCCCACCAAAACAGCGGCCTTCA
>JAUUVE010000328.1 GCA_030589715.1 Desulfobacteraceae bacterium
AAAGTGCCTAAAGTAACCAATTAAAGGAATGTAATAGAAACCCACTATATAAACCATTTTGAAATGCCCACTAATCTATGCTATGTGAGGCCTGCCCTGGCGCGACATGGATGGAATAAGTCGCTATTGCTGTAGTCTTTTGGAAGTGCCGCGTGCTGAACTCCGGCCCTGCAAGCCAGGTCTGGGCCAGGGGCATAATCAAAAAAAAGACACACATACCCTGGACTTTGACGTTACACTGCACATCTGCGGCAGAAACATTCCAGTTTTTTGGGAAGGGAGCTGAAAGGAATGAACGATGTTTTACAAAAAGGATGAGACAGGGTACAGGGTGGTCATGGACGGGGTACGGCGACCGAATATCTGATCTCAGGGCGGATGAGGTTCATCATCGGAGATGAAAGGCATGATGTGCAACCAGGGGATAGCTGGTGTATCCCGGGTGATGTTAAGCACGCCGCAGAGGCCTTTGAAGGCTCGGTGGGGGTTGAGGTCTTCTCCCCTGTCAGGGAAGAGTATCTGCCCTAAGACCTGTTGGCACATGCAGAGTCGAGGACTGCGATGGGGTTCATAAGACGCCAGGAGGAACGTCTGGCAATCCGTTTCTTAGTGTGGCAGCGCCAGAGAATGAACCTTGTCGTGCCTCCACACTCAGAACTTCAACGCCAGGCCGGCAAGATCGTTGATGAAGCACATCGTATTGCGCGCCAAACAGGTGGCAATGTTATTTCTATCATAAAAGAGTTGATTAACGACTTGAAAAAACACTAAATGTTCTTAATGAAAAGGAGGCAGAGATGAAAATAGTCAAGATGAGCGAGGTATCTAAGGAGCCAGTTGATCTCCCTTTATTTACAGGACCAGATGTGACGAGACAGGTCCTGGTCCCTGACAGCAAAGAGTACAGAGTGAATATCATTACCTTCGGTAAGGGAGTGCGGAACAAATTTCATACTCACGACAGAGAACAGATCCTGATAGTCACTGCTGGAAGAGGCATCGTGGCCACAGAGAATGAAGAAAAGGTTGTGACCGAGGGTGATGTCATCTTATTTCCGGCAGGGGAAAAGCACTGGCATGGTGCGACCAAAGACTCGGAATTCTCCCACATCTTCGTGATGAGAGCAGGGGGAGGAGAGCCAACAACACAGATTGAGGACTAGCCCTGAAGGCCTTTTTCACTTCAGGAGACAGATCTAAAGTATTCCCTTATCTTTCCGAGGACGATCCTGGGGATATCCTCCTTCTTCTGGACTGAATGGATGCTGATATTCTTCCGGATCCCCATGGATCTCTTGAATTGCCTGACATGTGTGTTGTCTCCGATATGGACAGCCGTGACGCGGTTTTCAAGCCCATTGATGTAGCCAATAAGATCCTCCAGGTTGGTGATCTGCATATCAGTGATGATGAAGATGTCGGGTCGGGATGGCTGTTGAAGGGACTCGATGTCCCTGATATCCAGCTTAGTACCTCCTCCAAAATAATGGCAGATGGTCTGATATATCTTCGTCCTTTGACGGGTGTAGTCAAGGATCTGGCGGTCACCGGACCTGGCATGGCTGAAGTTGTAGACTGCCACCGTCGCATCATTTCTGAGGTAAGCATCCGAGGCACAGGCCGCCCCAAGGACCGCATAGGAGAGGTGCTGTCTTGGATTGATCATACTGCCCGATGAGTCGATCACCACGATACAGTTTGGCGTACCTTCTTCCTCACCGAAGGTCTCTCCCTCTCTGCGCTCCCAGATCTGAGTGATCCCAGGCATCACCTTTCCAAAGCTCGTCCAGGGATCGATATCCCGAAAGGGTTTGCCCAGCTCCCACGGGGAATGGCTAAAGGGGTAAAGGGAGCCGCTCTTTTCAATGGGTGTCTTTTTTATCGGGAGGGCATAGTTTTCTGCCAGCTTCATATAAAAGAGTGCATCAGCATCCAGGGGGGACCCTGGGCCCAGACCCATATTCCCATGGCTCGGATAACCAGCCTCTTTAAGCTCGTCTTCGAGATCTTTCACCACCTCTTTGAATTCACCCGGGTCTCCTGTGGACATGGCGAATTCCTTAAGACCCTGGTCCATCTCCTGACAGGAGTACCTCCCAAAATCGTTCTGGCCCATTGTGTTAGGTTGGTTCAGGGTCCCGGACTTTTCTTCCGATTCGAGCAGGCCCTGAATGATCTTCGAAAAGCGGTGAATACTCTCGGGCCATGGTTTCCTATCGAGGTAAGGGATTCGAGAGAGCCTCCTGGAGATCTCTTCGTGACCCTTGACGTTGAGGTCCTTTCCCCATATCCTCTGGTACAGGGCGTGGATGGCCTCATCCAGAATCCCTCTATCCATATGGCGGTAAAGATCGGAGATCGGCGTATCCTTCTCCTTAAAGCAATGGGTATCGGCCACCACATCCATGAAGTAATCCGTGGATTTCTGGGCCATTTGCTTGTCCTTAAGTACCTTCTTGGCCTCTTGATAAAGGGTTAGATGTGTATGGAAATCCCACGGGCAGAATGTATAATGGGCCACACCGTGATCGAGAAGGGCCTCTATCACCTTTTCCATTGGGATGTGCCTGGCAGCCTCTTCCATGAAGGATTGGCTCAGTGTGATCTGCTTGCTCTTGATCTCGAGGGCCACCCGGTCCATTGATTCGGAGATACTCGGATCAGGCAGTTCAGGAAAGAAATGTTTTTTCCGTACCTTAGCCCATCTTTCCTTAAGTAATGGATCGTATTTGTTTTCTTTCCTTCCCATCATTCAGAAAAGACCTCAAGGCCGCGCTTTACCTCCAGGTGCCACGGGCGTAAGTCCGTGGGTGTCTACTCCCTCGCGGTCATGTCGTGGGGCAGGATGAGCTTTCCGCGCTGGTAAATACGTCCGCCGAGGATAGTCTTTGCAATTCCTCGAATCCGGCCATCGATATGGATCTCTCCGCCACTCATCCATCCCCCCGTGTTTTGCCCGGTATGTTCATTGATGAAGAGCTCTCCATTCATCATCCCTGCACCGGCCCAGTTTCCCGTGGAGCCCTTCACAATAAGCTTTCCTCCTGATAGGCCGGCACCGATAAAATCTCCCACATCTCCCTCGAGTACGAGGGTTTTCCCTTCAGGAAGTCGGTACCCGAGAAAATGAAAGGTCCGTTTGAGCTCATGCAGTCTGAGGTGGATTCTTTCCTCCTTGGCGTTGTTGCAAAGGGCAGAGAGATAGATGCCGGCAGGACCTGAGATCAGGTATGGAATCCTCCCCCCTTTGTCGATTTCGAGACAGAGCTCTTCGATGTCATCGCTGTCGTAATCGACTTGCTGGATAGTCCGCAGGGCAGAAGAATATGCCTTGAAAACCCGGCTATTTTCCACCAGCCAGACCAACTCCTTGACCTCCTCCTCCACGAGCTTCACGTATCCCGCTACGATCTGGTCCATGACCCTCTCCTTGGCCCGAACTATATGATCGAGAGGGATCTCCTTCTTCTTGTATGGATACTCCTT
>JAUUVE010000282.1 GCA_030589715.1 Desulfobacteraceae bacterium
ATTTACGAAGTGGGTGGGATCGAGGGCGAGTTCAATCTCTTCCTCCCTGAGAAGAAACCAGTTGAATTGGTGGAACTGATGAAACCGTTGACTGTCCAGATTGTTCTTCTTTCGGGGAAACATGCGGGCAAAGACTCACATGAGGGCAAGGTGACCAAGATGGTAACCAGTGGTGCAGAGATACAGGCTGAGATGGAAGCCCACAAGCTGGACAATCTTAAGATCTCCCTATTTGACAACGATGGAAAGGAGATCACCGCAGATCTGTATGCCAAGGTCACCGAAGAACTCCCTGGTCCTTCCAATACCTTCAGGGTCCATTTCACCTCGATTCCACCTGAAGCCGGCGACTTCATGGAAAGAATTCTAGCCTCGAATAGTAAAGGATAGGTGCATGAAAATCAAATTCATTGTCGTTGGATCCGCCTTCACAACCCCCAAGTATTATCAATCAAACATGTTGATCGTTGCCAGAAGCGGTAAGAAGATGCTTGTGGATTGTGGCAGCGACGCAAGATTTGCCTTGAGTGAATGTGATATTCACAACCTCAACCTCTCTGAGGAGATCGACGCAGTGTATATCTCCCACCTTCATGCCGATCATATCGGCGGCATGGAATGGCTGGCCTTTAACACATACTTCTGCCCGAAGAGGGTGATACCAAAGCTTTTCATGGAGGAAAGGCTCATGCGCGATATGTGGGATCATTCCCTCAAAGGGGGGTTGGGTCGCATCGAGGGTAAGGAGATGGATCTTTCCGACTATTTTGACTGCCGGCCCCTTGCAAGTGACGACACATTTCTGTGGGAAGGGATCAGATTTAAGCTCCTTAAAATGCCACACGTCATCATAGACGAAAAAGGCCACTATAGTTGCGGTCTCCTGATAGAGGAGGCTGAATATGAGGGACCAACTGTGTTTATTACAATGGATACCCAGTTTCAACCCGATCTAGTCTCCAGGGTTGGCGAAAAGGTGGTGGCCATCTTTCACGATTGTGAAACCACACCTTTCAAGTCCATTATCCACACCCATTACGACGACCTATGTACCCTGCCTGAGGCCCTCAAGAAAAAGATGTGGCTTTACCATTATCAGCCTGATCCCGATTGCAAACCAGAGGCAGACGGTTTCAAGGGATTTGTAGCAAAAGGGCAAGAATTTGATTTTAACGGCAAATGATGTTACGGGGAGTAGCAAATAGTTTCCAACCAATAGATCTTCCTTGGGGGGCATAGGATAGTAATGAGTAACCTGCCTCAAGCACTACCGGAACCCTCCACGGGCTTCACAAGACATGCCATAACCGTATTGTTGATTGATGACCAGGTTATCATCAGTGAGGCAGTCCGTCGTATGCTGGCCGACTATCCGGATATTGCCTTTTATTATTGTCAGGATCCCTCAAAGGCCGTCCAAATGGCCTGTGATATATCTCCAACAGTCATCCTATTGGACTTGGTTATGCCCGAGATTGATGGCCTGACCCTGGTAAAGTTCTTCCGTGCCAATGAGAAGACACGTAATATCCCCTTGATTGTCCTCTCTAGCAAAGAGGAACCTGACACCAAGGCCGAGGCATTCGCTTTGGGGGCCAGCGATTACCTGGTCAAATTGCCTGACAAGATAGAACTGATTGCCCGAATCCGATATCACTCCAATGGATACATCCTGCGCTTGCAACGTAATGAGGCATATGAGGCCCTCTTGGCGAGCCAGAATGCGCTCACAAACGAATTGAACCAGGCTGCCGAGTATGTTCGTTCTTTGTTACCGCCCCCGCTCGATGGAGATATCAAGACCGACTGGATTTTTGTCCCCTCTACATCCCTGGGTGGCGACTCCTTTGGCTATCACTGGATAGACGATGATCATTTTGCAATGTACCTATTGGACGTATGCGGACACGGCGTAGGTGCTGCCCTTCTTTCCATATCGGTTATTAACGCCTTACGGTCTGAATCATTACCCGCTGAAGACTTCCGGGATCCCGGCAAGATATTGGCCACCCTTAATGATGTCTATCAAATGGAAGAGCACAACAATATGTTCTTTACGATTTGGTATGGAATTTACAATAAAAAGCGAAGGGATCTGGTTTTTGCCAGTGGAGGGCATCCTCCGGCTATTGCAATAGTAGGGAACTCATCTGAGGCAAGCGAGACCGTCCTCCTTAGTTCAGACGGCGTTGCTATAGGTGCTATGCCTGGACTCGAGTACCATAATACCTCCTTCAAATTGAAGCCATTTACCAAGCTTTACATTTACAGCGATGGCGCCTATGAGATAACAACCCCTGAGGGCAGGATGTGGAAGTTGGAGGACTTCGTCAAGATAATAAGTGAGCTGTCCTCTAAAGAAGATTCAACAGTGAATGACATCATTACGGAGGTTAGAGAAGTGCAAGGTGTAGATACATTTGAGGATGACGTTTCCCTGGTAGAGTTTGACCTTTGAGGGGAGGGCATCAAAGCATCCCATTTTCTTTGATCTCCTCAATAAATGCCTCTACAAGCTCCGCAGACAGACCCTTTCCGCTTAGACTCCTCAGAATTACAGAGGCCTCCTCCTTGTCTCTCCCTTTCTGATAGGATCTTTCAGTCGTAATGGCGTCAAAGCAATCGGCAACGCTTATAATCTTGGCCCCCATGGGGATCTCTTCATCCCTAATGCCATCAGGATAACCTGTACCGTCCACACTTTCATGGTGGTGGCGGACATATTCCAGGACAGGGCCGAGGAACTCTATGTCCTTGAGGATATTTGCTCCGATCTTAGGGTGATGGCGAATCTCTTTAATCATGTCCTTAGAAAATTTGACATCTTCACTGGTAAACATCCGGTCGCTGAATCCGATCTTTCCTATGTCATGGAGCATGCCCCCGATCTTGATGGTCTCAACCTCTTCCTCGGTCAGTTCCACCTTACGGGCAAGCCTCTCTGAATAGATCGCCACCCTCTGGGCGTGGCCCTCACTATATTGGTCCCTTGCCCCTAGGGCATTGGCAATGGTAATAACCGTCTGGATGATATTTTTTTTCAGTAAGGCGTTCAGTTCACGTAACTCTTCTATCAATTGTTCCAACCTCATCTCTCTGGCCTCAACCCTAACCATCATCATTCCAACGGCCTCAGCAATCCTTTGGATGGTTTTCGAATGGCCAGGCTTTGTAAACTCCATTATATCGTTGGAGTATTTGCCATTGGCCACCTCTTCTATGATGGAGATCAGTTTCCTGATTTCATCGAAAGAGGCCTCGTACTGGTTGAACTTGGTCGTGTGGTTACTCTCCATTTTTAGCACCCATTAATTGATTTTTCTTCTATGCCAAATCCCTTCGATCCATAAGTTGACAAAACTCCACCTACGGGTGTACTATTCTTGACCTTGATCGTACTTTGATCATCTTGCAGAGCTAATATATAGGACAAATAACTTCGGTTGTCAAAAGTTATGGGCCATAGAAACAACGAATGGCAAACACAAAATAGGAGAAAAAAATGGCTGGATCATTACTGACGCTTAAGGATTTAACCAGCGAAGACCTATTTAACATCTTTGAGAAGACCAAGCTTCTTAAGGCCCAAATCAAACAGAGAAAATCCATAAGCGTACTCCAAAACAAGATCGTTGGGACACTCTTTGAAAAACCCTCTACCAGGACCCGGGCAAGTTTCGAAGTGGCCACCTTTAGGCTTGGCGGAGCAGCAATCTATCTTCCCTCGAGCGAGCTTCAACTTAAGCGGGGAGAGCCCCTAAGAGATACGGCCAGGATCCTTGGGAGCTATCTGGATGCCCTTATCGCTAGGGTCTACAACCATCAAACCGTTGAAGAGCTTGCCGAATATTCAGGGATCCCGGTCATAAACGGCCTGAGCGACCTGGCACACCCGACCCAGG
>JAUUVE010000048.1 GCA_030589715.1 Desulfobacteraceae bacterium
CGGGTTTTATTCGGAAATCTTCAATGGACTGGTACCGCTTGTTTTTTTGAATCCGCAATCCAAAATCCGCAATCCAAAATCGTGGCTGAACGGACTTTCCGTTCAGACACTAGATAAGGCCGTAATCCTGAAGCGCCTTTTTGAGCTTCTCCAAATTGGCGGGGGCCATTGGAACAAGCGGCAGCCTCATCTCACCGCCGATTTTCCCCATAAGTGCCAAAGAGGTCTTAACCGGGATCGGGTTTGTTTCGTAAAACATGGCCTGGCACAGGGGAAAGAGACGGTAAAAGAGCTCTTTGGCCCGTTCCACATTTCCCTCTTCCCAGGCACTAACCAGCTCTGCGGTGTCCTTGGGGACAATATTGGCGACCACTGAGACGACCCCTTTTCCGCCTAGCGAGAGGACCGGCAGTGTTACATTGTCGTCTCCTGAGAGGAGCGTGATATTGTCCCCTGCCAACTTGACGATCTCGGCCATTTGGGCAAGGTTACCCGATGCCTCTTTGAGGGCTACCACCTCAGGGAGCCCTGCCAGGCGAGCCACGGTCTCAGGAAGCATGTTGAGGCCGGTCCGGCCAGGCACGTTATATAGGACCTGGGGTAAAGGCACGGCCTCTGCAATTGCCTTAAAATGCTGGTAAAGTCCTTCCTGGGTAGGTTTATTATAATAAGGGGTTACCTGGAGGGTGCCATCTGCACCTACCTTCTTGGCATGCCCGGTCAGCTCGATGGCTTCGCTGGTGCTGTTACCGCCGGTACCTGCGATTACAGGGATCCTCTTGTTTACGGCCTCCACGGCGATATCAATGACCCGGGCATGTTCCTTCATATCCAGGGTGGCGGATTCTCCGGTTGTGCCACAAGGCACGATGGCGCTTGTCCCGTTTTCGATCTGAAACTCTATCAATTCTCGATAGGCTTCCTCGTCCACTTTTCCTTCTTTGAAAGGGGTCACGATGGCGACAATAGATCCTTTAAACATGATAACCTCCCATTTAGAGTTTCTTGTGTTAAAAGGATTGACTTGAACCCAAAAGACCAAGAACGTAATGGCTTTTAAGAAAACGTTTTTGGCCCCTGATCCTCTATCTTGTTGTGTTTCTGCTGTTTTTCAATCGTCAATTTTCAATCCTATAGATGGCCTCTTTATGGAGCCGGGCCTGGTAAATCACCGAGGTATTCCCTTCGAGCCAGACCTGTTCAAAAGAGGTGTTTTCTCGCTTGAAGTGAATAGTCAATTCCTCCCCCCCTCTGGTCTTCACCCTGACAGGGGAGCTTACCTTCTCCCGGATGGAGGCCACGAGGGCGCAGGCGATTGCCCCGGTGCCACATGCCAAGGTCTCATCCTCAACGCCCCTCTCATATGTCCTGATCTCCAGTTCACCGGGGCCGATTCTCCTCATGAAGTTGGCATTGGTTCCCTCCGGCGAGAAACGACTGTGGCACCGAATAGATCTGCCCTGTTCCCTGACCGGATGGGTTGAAAGCTCTCTTACGCCAATCACCACATGTGGGACTCCGGTATTGATAAAATCGCAGCTCTTCCAACCTGGTTGGTAATCTATATCCAGATCCATGGAGAGGTTCCCGGGTCTCGGCATAAGGACCTTTACCATACGTCCTTTGACCTCAGCGGAAACAGGTCCCGCCAAGGTCTCAAAGGTCATTTTCGGGCCAGTGATTCCCTTTAAGTAGGCGAAACGGGAGACGCAGCGCCCACCGTTACCGCACATTTCTACCTCCCCACCATCTGCGTTAAAGAAACGCCAACCAAAGTCGTACCGATCCGATCCAACCACGAAAATTGTACCATCCGCACCCACAGACTCCTTGCGCCTGCAGGCGCTCTCCACCAAAGGACCCATCTCTTCATCCTTGATTTGTCCATCCCTGTTGTCGATTAGGATAAAATCGTTTCCGCTGCCGCTCATTTTCCAGAATTCGATAGGTTCCATGTCTCCTAGCCTGGTTCCTCTTTGTCCCACTCAATTCATCTTCAAGAAATCCGGGATTGTCTCGCCCTTGACCAGATCTTCAAAGGTCTCTCTCTCCCTTATGGTATAGAAACGGTCTCCCTTGACCATCACCTCGCAGGCCCTCGGCCTTGAGTTATAATTCGAGGCCATGCTAAACCCGTAAGCCCCTGCACTCATAATGGCCAATAACTCACCCTGCCGGCATGATTCTATTTCCCTTCCCTTTGCAAAGAAATCCCCGGATTCGCAGATTGGGCCGACTATATCGGCCTTGACCTTCTCGCGGTCTGCCTTCTTGACGGGCTGAATCATGTGATACGAATCGTAAAGGCAGGGTCGCATTAGATCATTCATGGCCGCATCCACTATAAAAAACATCTTCTCCCTTGCGGGCTTGGTATAGAGCACCTTTGTCACCAAGATTCCTCCATTTCCCATAATTACGCGGCCAGGCTCCAGGATCAGGGTCAGGTCCGAGGTTCGGAGCCCTTTTTTGATAGCGGCGGCATATTCTCTTGGATGAGGAGGTTCTTCCCTGTCATAGGTGATCCCCAGGCCTCCCCCGAGGTCCAGGTAATTGATCTTTATTCCAGCCTCCTCAAGCTCCCCAATCAGCCCATTGAGTTTGCCAAGTGCGTCCACAAAGGGGCTTACCTGGGTCAACTGAGATCCTATGTGGCAAGAGACCCCGGAGATTTCAAGGTTCTCCAGATTTGCTGCCAAAGAGTATTGCTCAAGCGCGTCATCTATATCGATTCCGAACTTATTCTCCCGTAGACCCGTGGAGATATAGGGGTGGGTCTTTGGGTCCACATCCGGGTTGACCCGGATGGTGATCCTTGCCTTCTTTGATAACCTTCCGGATATCTCATTGAGTTTCAAGATCTCGAGTGGAGACTCGGCGTTAAACATGAGGATATCCGAACGGAGGGCATACTCAAGGTCTTCGGTCTGTTTGCCTACTCCGGAATATACTATTTTGTTGGGTTCCACTCCTGCCTTGAGTGCCCGGTAGAGCTCCCCCCCGGAGACAATATCCATGCCCCCGCCTTCCAGGGCAAAAAGCCTTAGTATGGCAATATTAGAATTGGCTTTGACGGAATAACAGGTCAAGTGTTTCATGCCGTCAAAGGCATGATCAAGGGCCCTGAAGTGCTTCCTCAAGGTGGCATGGGAGTAAAGGTAGAAGGGTGTGCCTACCTCGGTTGCCATTTCAGCAACAGGCACATCTTCACAGTAGAGCTCGTTTTCTTTGTAGTGAAAATGGTGCATTTTTTGATTGTCGATTGATGATTGATGATTGCTGATTGTCGTTCTAAGAGTCAGGCCTTTTTTGATAATCAATAATCAATCGTAAGCTTTGCCCTAGTGGATGGGGCTCCTACTGCCCCATCCGTTCCAATCAGTCGGACCTCAAAGAAGTGGATTCCTTTCGTATCTACGCCCGGGACCGGACAGTAGAATTCCTTCTCTGTTATCACCTCTCCTTTTATTACTTTGAAGCCTCCGTACTCGATGGGGCACTCCTCACACGGTGCATCTTTTTTAGGGTACCGGGCATGATAGACCCTGCAGCCTATAACGTCGCCACCCTCTCGGGCTCTCCCCTGAGGACCGACTACGCTGCCCCTCAAGACCACGGCCCCCTTTTCCCATCCGGCCTTTAACTTGGCCACCCTCAGGGGCATGACCCTTTCGGGCAAGAAGGGAGGGGCCTTCTTACCGCAGGTGACCAATGCCAGGAGGATTACCCCCAAGGTGACAAGAAGAATCCCTTCCCGATATCTCAAGCTTCCAGCTCCTGTCTGGCCCTCTCTAAGTTTTTCTTCACAATTTCCGGGCTTGTACCACCGGGGATGTTCCTCCTCTTGGGGGACGACATTGGATCGAGCCATTCATAGACATCCTGTTCGATCTGCCTGGTAAAGCCCTTCATCTCATCAAGTGTCAGATCAGAGAGCTCTTTTTCCCGCTCAAGCGCAAAAAGGACCATTTCTCCTACGATTTCATGGGCCTTACGAAAGGATATGCCTTTTAAGGTCAGATAATCGGCCAGATCAGTGGCCACCAGAACCCCCTCTTGCGTAGCCTCCCTTAGCCGTTCGCCATTAAAGGAGATTGCCCCAAGGAGCCTGCTCATCACCCCCAGACAGATCTCCACGGTATCTGTTGCGTCAAAGAGGGCCTCCTTGTCCTCCTGCGTATCTTTGTTATAGGCAAGGGGAAGTCCCTTCATGGTAGTCAGGAGGGAGATGAGGTGGCCGTAAACCCGGCCAGTCTTCCCCCTGATCAGTTCCGGTACATCAGGATTTTTCTTCTGCGGCATGATACTGCTGCCGGTGCAAAAGGCGTCGGATATGGTGATGAAATCGAACTCCCGGCTTGACCAGATTATGAGCTCTTCACTCAGGCGACTAAGGTGCATCATCAACACCGAGGCATTGAAGAGGAACTCCAAGGCAAAATCCCTGTCACTTACGGCATCCATACTGTTTTCACTGAGCCTATCAAACCCCAGTTCCTTGGCCACCATCTCGCGGTCCAGATCAAAGGTGGTGCCAGCCAGGGCAGCACTGCCCAAGGGGAGGACATTAACCCTGGGGAGGGACTCCTGAAACCGCTTCAGATCCCTTTTGAGCATCTCATGGAATGCATGCAAATGATGAGCCAAGAGCACAGGCTGGGCCCGCTGAAGATGGGTATAGCCGGGCATTATCAGGTCGAAATTCTCTTCTGCAAGTGTGATTAGGGCAAGTTGTGTCTTCTTGATCAAATCAATCACGACATGAATGGCATCCCTGATGTAAAGACGGATGTCCAGGGCCACCTGGTCATTCCGGCTCCTGCCGGTGTGGAGCTTTTCGCCCACTACACCGATCTTGTCTATCAGTACGTCTTCTATAAGGCTGTGAATATCTTCGTAGTCGTCATGAAAGGATACTTCGCCCCGCTCTATTTCCCTTTTTATTTCTCCGAGGGCCTCTATGATCTCCAACGCCTCTTCCTCAGCTATTATGCCCTGGTTTGCCAACATCCGGCAATGGGCTATGCTACCCTCTATATCCTGGGCATAGAGACGGCGATCAAAGCCGATAGAAGCATTGAATCTATCTACCAGCCTGTCGGTCTCCTCTCGGAAACGACCTCCCCAAACCTTTTGTGCCATACTCAGCCCCTCATGAACCCTTCCGACCCTGCCGCAACAGTTGGGCTATCTTGAGGCGCAGGCCATTTAGTCGTATGAATCCTTCAGCATCCTTTTGGTTGTATACCACATCCTCCTCGAATGTGGCAAAGTCCGGGTGGTAGAGGCTTGTATCGGATTTTCTTCCCACCACTATGCAGTTCCCTTTATAGAGCTTCAGTCTGACAACACCGTTTACGTTCTTCTGGGTTTCATTTATTAATCTCTGTAACATCTCCCTTTCAGGGGAGAACCAGTCGCCGTTGTAAATCATTTCTGAGTAGCGGGGTACCAGTCCGTCCCGGATGTGCATGACCTCCCTATCTAAGGTGATCGACTCCATGGCCATATGGGCCACCCTTAGGATGGTACCCCCTGGTGTCTCATATACTCCTCTTGATTTCATGCCCACGTAGCGATTTTCCACCATGTCCACACGACCGATCCCATTTTGGCCCCCCAGCTCATTCAACAGGGCCAAGAGGTCCGCGGGTCCCATGGCCTCTCCGTTTACAGAGACGGGATTGCCTTCCTTGAACCCTATTTCAATATATGCGGGCTTGTCGGGTGCCTTCTCGGGAGATACAGAGAGGACAAACATCTCCTCCGGGGGCTCGCTCCAGATGTCTTCAAGAATCCCGCCCTCAAAACTGATATGCAACAGGTTGCGGTCACTGGAGTAAGGCTTTTCCTTGGTCACAGGCACAGGGATGTCCCTGGAGCGGGCATATTCTATTAGATCTTCCCTCCCTTTGAACTCCCATATCCTCCACGGAGCAATGATCTTGAGGCCTGGCTCTAAGGCCATGTAAGCCAGTTCAAACCTCACCTGATCATTGCCTTTTCCGGTTGCACCGTGGGAGACGGCATCTGCTTCCACCTTTCCGGCGGTCTCCACCTGGCCCCTGGCTATGAGCGGCCTGGCAAGGGATGTCCCCATGAGGTATGTGGATTCATAAATGGCATTGGCCCGAAGGGCAGGGAATACAAAGTCCCGGACAAACTCCTCTCTTAGATCTTCCACAAAAACCTCATCCGCCCCGGTCTCGATGGCCTTCTCCTTTAGGCCGTGTAACTCCTCCCCTTGTCCCAAATCAGCGGCATAGGCCACCACAGGACATTCATAGGTCTCCTTCAGCCATCTAAGGATTACAGAAGTATCCAGCCCCCCCGAATAGGCCAGTACGATCTTTCTGGTCTCTTTGCTCAAATCAGATCTCCCCTATTTCAATTTTCAATACGCATTCCCTGAAAAATCTTATCAAGTGTCCCTATCAGGAGATCGATCTCCTCTTTCCGGACAATGAGAGGAGGCAGAAAGCGAAGCACATTTTCTTGGGCGCAATTTATAAGAAGTCCTTGTTCCAGACAGGCATCAACTACGGGTCCGCCAGGCTGGTCCATCTCCACGCCAAGGATAAGCCCGAGACCTCTGACCTCTTTGATCAGACCGTGTTTCCGGGAAAGCCTCTCCAGGCCCTTCTTAAGGTAATCGCCCATGGACTGGCAGTGCTCCAGCCGCCCGTCCTCTAAGATGCTTTTCAGCACCGCATGAGATACAGCGCTAACCAGGGGTGTCCCCCCAAAGGTGGTGGCGTGGCTCCCGGGTCCAAATGCCTTGGCCAATTCCTCTGTGGAGAGCATGGCCCCGATGGGGAGCCCATTACCCAGGGCCTTGGCCAGCGTCATGATGTCCGGGACAACGCCATAGTGCTGGTGGGCAAAGAGCTTGCCAGTCCTGCCCATTCCCACCTGGACCTCGTCAAAGATCAACAGCGCATTGCGCTGGTTGCACAACTCCCGGACCTTTTTCAAATAGGGTGGACTGGGACACACAACGCCCCCTTCCCCCTGTATGGGCTCCAGCATTACGGCACAGACGGAAACATCCAGGGCCTGGTCCAGGCCATTGATGTCATTAAACGGTACGAACTTGAACCCTCCCAGCAAGGGGTCATATCCGGTCTGAATCTTGGTTTGGCCTGTGGCTGAAAGGGTGGCCATGGTTCGGCCATGGAAAGAGTTATCCATGGAGATGATGGTACGTCTGTCTTGGCCGAACTTCTCATTTGAATAACGACGCGCAAGCTTGATAGCTGCCTCATTGGCCTCTGCGCCGCTGTTACAGAAAAAGACCTTGTCTGCAAATGAGTTCTCCACGAGAAGCCGGGCAAGTTCCATTTGAGGTCTTGTGTAGTAAAGATTCGAAACATGGACCAGCATTTCCGACTGCTCCTTGAGCACGCGGCTTACAATGGGAGAGCTGTGTCCTAAGGCACAGACAGCAATGCCCCCAACAAAGTCAAGGTATTCGCGACCTTCCTCGTCCCACACCCGGCACCCCTCTCCCCGGACCAGTGTTAAAGGAAAGCGGCTGTAAGTCTGAAACATATACCTGTCTGCCAGAGAGATTGTAGAGTCGTTTTGTGGATTGTTATTCATTATGTCATCCTCTTCTCGGGGTGAAACTGAATAGTAGCCAATACTCAATTCTCAATGTACGATTTCCGTGCCTACCCACATCGTGGTAAAGATTTCCAGCAAAATGGCGTGGGTCTGACGGCCATCGATGATGTGAGCCTTTTTGACACCGCCACTCAAGGCCTCCAGACAGCAGTTTACCTTTGGAATCATTCCCCCTTTGACGGTCTTATCGCTGATCAACTGACGGGCCTCCTCCATCTTTAGGGTTGAGATCAACCTTCCTTCCTGATCCAGCACACCTTCGGTGTCTGTAAGGAGGATTAATTTTCTGGCCCCAAGGGATGAAGCTATGTGGCCTGCCACCAGGTCTGCATTGATATTGTAAGTCTCTCCCTGCTTACTAGTGCCAACTGGTGCAATAACCGGGATGAACTCACTTTCCATGAGGCTCATGAGCACCCGGTTGTCCACAGAGGTGATCTCCCCTACCATGCCCATGTCGATGATTTCCGGTGGCTGATTTTCTCCCACATCCCGTACGTATTTTATCTTCTTGGTCATAATGAGCTTTCCATCTTTGCCTGAAAGCCCTACGGCACGACCGCCGTTACTGTTAATTAGGTTGACAATCTCCTTATTGACCTTTCCAACCAGGACCATCTCCACCACATCCATGGTCTGCTTGTCGGTGACCCGCATGCCATCCACAAATTCCGATTTGATGGAAAGCCTCTTCAAAAACCCACCGATCTGGGGACCGCCCCCGTGGATGACCACCGGGTTCATCCCCACATATTTCATCAGGATTATGTCAAGGGCGAAATTTTGCTTCAGCCCATCATCCACCATGGCATGCCCGCCGTATTTGACTACAATGGTGGCGCCGTTGAACCGCTGAATATAGGGAAGGGCCTCAATAAGAACCTTGGCCCTGTCGCTATGATTGATCATAGTATATACCTGCTCAGATTTTCGTCTTCCAATATTTCAGCCAATTTTTCTTGCACATATTTTTTGTCAATAGTTACTGTCGTTGTGCTCATATCCGGTGCAGCAAACGATATCTCATCCACCAATTTTTCCATCACGGTGTGGAGACGACGGGCCCCAATATTTTCGGTACGTTCATTGACCTGGCTGGCCATTTCGGCGATCTCTTTGACTGCATCCTTTTTGAATATCAACTCAATCCCTTCCGTGGCAAGCAGGGCCTTATATTGGATAATCAATGCGTTCTTGGGCTCGGTGAGGATCCTGACAAAGTCATCCATGGAAAGGGAATCCAGTTCCACCCTGATAGGGAATCTTCCCTGTAACTCGGGCAAAAGGTCTGAGGGCTTGCTCATGTTAAATGCCCCTGCTGCAATGAACAGGATATGGTCTGTCTTAACCATGCCGTATTTGGTGGTCACCGTAGAACCCTCCACAATGGGCAGGAGGTCTCTTTGCACTCCCTCGCGTGATACGTCAGGACCGTAAGAGGAATCAGACCCAGCCACCTTGTCCAGCTCGTCTAAGAAAATTATGCCATTTTGCTCGGTGATACGGATCGCACCTTCTACTACCTTATCCATATCGATAAGCCGTTGTGATTCTTCTTGAAAGAGGATCTCCAGGGCCTCGGGGATCTTTACCCGCCTCTTTTTTTTTCTGGATGGAAACATGCCCCCGAAAATCTCCTTGACGTTAAATTCCATCTCTTCAAGCCCCGAGCTAGAGAAGATCTCCACCATAGGCACATTGCTGTTGGTCACCTCTAACTCCACATAACGTTCGTCCAGCTTACTGGCCCTCAACATTCGCCGCAGCTTCTCACGGGTGGAAGAAGCCTCTGCCGTATTTGTCTTTACCACCTCCAGGACCCTTTCCTTCTCCCCATCTTCTTGTTCATGCGTCTCTTCGCTTCGCTTTGGAAGAAGGATATCAAGGAGTCTTTCTTCGGCCAGGTCGCGGGCCTTGGGTTTTACCTTCTCCTGTTCCCCCTTTTTGGACATATTGACGGCCAGCTCTGTTAGGTCCCTGACCATTGATTCCACGTCCCTCCCCACATATCCTACCTCTGTAAACTTCGTGGCCTCTACCTTGAGGAAAGGGGAGTTTGCAAGACGGGCCAGGCGTCTGGCAATTTCTGTCTTTCCTACCCCGGTGGGCCCTATCATTATAATATTTTTTGGGGCGATCTCGTCCTTGAGCTCATCGGGGACCTGCTGGCGGCGCCATCTGTTTCTTAGGGCAATTGCCACAGAACGCTTGGCCTGGTCTTGACCTATGATATATTTGTCTAACTCCGATACGATCTCCCTCGGTGTCAGGACTTCCATAAAGTGATTTTCCTCTGGACTATCTTTTTTCATGGGTACCTCTAATCGAATATTGCGGAAGTTCTAGGCAGGACTCAGCTGCGGTCCTCAGACGGCCTATCTCCCATTAAAGCCTTTGGCAAAAAGATCGATGGGTTTTTATTAGATAACCGGGTTAAGAAGCTACTCCTCAAGCTCGTAAATGGTCACGTGCTCGTTGGTATAAAGGCAGATTGAGTCTGCAATCTTCATGGATTCGCGGGCAACGGCACCCGAATCCAGGTCGGAATGGTCCAC